>JAUXFI010000125.1 GCA_030620125.1 Anaerolineae bacterium | reverse complement strand
TGTGACCGGGCAGCCGGGCTGTTGGGTGTGGGCAAGGGAGGGCTTTATCTCTACGACGAGGCGCGAGAAGAACTGGAATTGGTAGTCTCCTATAAGCTAGGACGGGATTACACCGGCACGCGCATCAAACTCGGCGAGGGCGTGGCTGGCCGTGTCGTGCAGACAGGGCAGCCTCTTGTCGTGGATGACTACCGTCATTGGGCAGGACGGGCGGGGGTGTACGATGAGGAACCTTTTGTCACCGTCATCGCGGTGCCCCTCAGGTGGCAGGGGCGGATCATTGGGGTCATCACCCTCTCTGAGGAGACAGAACGGCGAACATTCACCCCCGGCGACGAACGGCTGCTGGGTCTCTTCGCTCAGCAGGCCACCGTTGCCATCGAGAGTACCCGACTCTACGAAGAGACCAGACGGCACGTGGAGGAACTCACCGTTTTGCACAATATTGACATGGCCATCACCTCGACGCTGAACCCGGACGAGGTGTTGCAGACTATATACGAGCAAGTCAGTATGGTGATGAACATTGCCACCTTCCACATTGCGCTCTACGACGAGGAGAAGGATGAGCTTTACCTGCCGATCATTGTGGATCAAGGAAAACGGTTGCCATCGCTGACCTTGAAGGCCGAAGAGGAGAGTGGTCTGAGTGGCTGGGTTGTGCGCACCCGGCAGCCACTGTGGATTGAGGATATGGACAAGGAACGGGATGCCTTGCCCGTGGATGCCATTGCCGTGGGTGCCCCAACCCGCTCATTGATGGTGTTGCCGCTCATTGCCAGGGACAAGGTTGTTGGCGTCATGTCTGCCCAATCCTACGAGCCCTACGCCTTCGACGAGGGCCACCGGCGGATCTTCTCCGGCATCGCCAGCCAGGTTGCCGTTGCGGTGGAGAACGCCCGGCTCTACCAGGAAACCGCGCGACATCTGGCTGAGGCCAGGCTGGTCCAGGAGGTGATGCTGGCAGCCGCCTCGACACTCGATTTTGATCTGGTGCTCGAACGCGCTGTCAAGGCGCTACACCGGGCGTTTGACATTGATCGCATTGGCTTTCTGCTGCCCGATGAGCGGGAGGGCAGACTGGTTCCGCATCAGTCCCTGGTCGGTTTTGCGGAGAGTGTTTTTCAGATCCCCATCGAAGGTAGCCTGGTTGGGCGGGCGTATCGCACTTGCCAGCCGGTGCTGGTGCGGGACGCAGCGCAGGAACCAGCTTTTGAACATGGGCCTGAGACCTGTTCCGTGTTGGCTGTGCCAGTGCGGATCGGTGATCGTGTCGTCGCAGTGCTGCACGCGGAAAGCCCGCAAGTGGGGGCCTTTGGTGAGGACGAAATGCGCCTCTTTATCACCATCGCCGGGCAGTTGGGCGTGACGCTGGAGAACGCCCGGCTGTACCAGAGGCTCGAGACTCAGACGGTGGAGCTTTCGCAGGCTTACAGTGAATTGCAAGAGTTCGACCGCCTGCGCACCGAGTTGGTGCAAAATGTGGGCCACGAACTGCGTACGCCGCTTGGCCTGGTCAAGGGGTACGTCGAGTTGTTGCTGGCGGGCGACCTGGGCCACATTCTCGACAGTCAGCAGAAGGCATTGCGGGTCATCAATGAGCGCGTTGCTACTCTGGAGCGTTTGATCCATAACCTGACAATGCTGCGGACCGTGCATCGGGAGATGCTGGCGTTGGCTCCGGTGCCGGTCGTCGCAGTGCTGCAACGCGCACTGAGGGCGTTTTGGCACTCGGCAAAGGAGGCTGGTGTCGTGTTCCGAGAGGAACTGCCGCCGGGATTGCCGCCCGTGTTGGGTGATCGAGAGCGGCTAGAATTGGTCTTTGGTCACCTCATAGATAACGCGGTCAAGTTCAGTCCCGATGGTGGCACTATGACCGTTCGCGCCTGGGCTGACCAGGAAATGGTCTACGTCTCGATCTCCGACGAAGGGATCGGCATTCCGTCCAAGTACCTGAGCTATATCTTTGGGCGCTTTTACCAGGTGAACGGCACTGCCAGGCGGCGTTTCGGCGGTATGGGAGTTGGGCTGGCGCTGGTGTGGGAGATCGTCGAGGCTCACAATGGAACGGTCACGGTGGAGAGCGAGCCGGGAGAGGGCAGCACGTTCACCGTCACGCTGCCCCAGGCGGAAGGTCGGTAGATTGGTACGTGGTTGTCAATTTGCCAATCTACCAATCTACCAATCTACCAATTCACCAATCTACCAACATGAAACGTTTCGTAGCGATTGCAGGCAACATTGGGGTGGGCAAGTCCACTCTGACGGCGCTCTTGAGTGAGTGTCTGGATTGGGAACCCTTTTTCGAGGCGGTCAACGATAATCCTTACCTGGCCGACTTTTACAAAGATATGCAACGCTGGAGTTTTCACTCGCAGATATACTTCCTTTCACGCCGCCTGCGCCACCACTGGCAGTTGCTCCAGCGTGCCAACTCGGTGGTTCAAGACCGCACCGTCTACGAGGACGCCGAGATTTTTGCCCGCAACCTTTATCGTCAGGGACTGATGGACGAGCGAGATTATCGTGGCTACCACGAGTTGTACGAGGTCGTGACCCCCGTGCTTCCTCCACCTGATCTGATTGTCTATTTGAGGGCCTCGGTTCCCGTATTGCAGGAACGGATCCGCCACCGGGGCCGCCTGTATGAGCAGGACATTGAGACAGTCTATCTGGAACAACTCAACGGACTGTACGAGGAATGGGTTGATGGATTCTCCCTCTGTCCGGTGCTGAGTGTGCCCTCTGACGACCTGGACTTTGTGCTGAACCCCGATCACCTGGAACTGATCACGGACAAGATACTCGAGAAACTGCAAGGGCGGGAGGAGGTCGTGTTTCAGGCCCAATGACAGACGTTAAATCCCAAGCCCAAAAGTCCAAAGCCCAAGGCCCACACCAGGGGGCAGGTGAGCGCCAGGTTGACGGCATGCAGAAGCGACTGCGTGAGCTGACCTTTCTTCACGAAACTAGCCAGGTTCTCACCGCTACGCTCAATCTGGATAGAGTGCTGCAATCTCTGATGGTCCAGGTACGAGATTACTTTCGGGTGGAGGCTGTCTCGGTCGCCTTGCTGGATGAGGAGACGGACGAGTTGGTCTTTCGTGTTGCTGTCGGTGTGGCGGCCAACGAGGTGGTCGGTCTGCGTATGGCTCTCGACCAGGGAGTTGTAGGCTGGGTGGTCCAGACCGGCGAGCCGTTGTTGGTGCCCGATGCCCATGCCGATGCTCGTTTTTACGCCGGCATAGATGAGAAGACCAGTTTTCACACGCGCGCCATGCTGGCTGTCCCGGTCAAGATCAAGGGCCGTACCATCGGTGTGGTCGAAGTGCTCAATCCAGTCGCGGGCGCGTTTGATCAGGACGCGCAGCGGCTGTTGCCAGCCGTGGCCGACCTGGCTGCCGCTGCCATCCGCAACGCCGAACTCTACGAGCGCGTACGGCAGGCCGAGCGCCGTTACGAGAGTCTCTTTAACGAGAGTTCGGATCCCATCGTCGTGCTGGATCTGGAGAGCAGTATCCTGGACCTCAACTCTCGGGCGGTTGAGATGTTTAAGCGGTCTCGCGAGGAATTGATCGGCGTCGCTTTCTGGGATCTGTTCACAATACCACAGGAGACGCACCAGGCTACCCTGCGGCAACTCGGAGAAGGCAAGCGGCTGAGCCTGGAGATGAAGAGCCGGTCTGGGGAAGACCCCCGCACGCTGGAAACGCACATGGCCAGGATTGACTACGGCGGGCGGGAGGCCATCCAGTGGGTCGGACACGACGTCTCGGAGCGGGTGGCGTTGGAGCAGATGCGTGAAGATTTGACGCACATGATCATCCACGACTTGCGCAACCCGTTGGGCAGCATCATGAGCAGCGTGCAACTGATCCGTACTGCCTTCGTCGAGCGCGATACCACACTGCCGGTGATGCAACTGTTGCGCATCGCCATCCGCAGCGGGGAAAAGATGTTCCGGCTGATTGACTCGTTGCTGGACCTGGGGCGGCTGGAAGCAGGCGACGCGGAGTTGAAAAAGACCCCCGTGAGCCTCGCGTTGCTGTGTCGGGAGGCGATGGAGCCGATCCAGCCATTGGCGCTGAACAGGCGACAGACCCTGGCGGTGCAGATCGCCCCTGGGCTGCCCAGGGTGCCTGCCGACCGTGACTTGATCCTGCGCGTGTTGACCAATCTGCTGGACAATGCGATAAAGTTCACTCCAGAAGAGGGACACGTCACGCTCAGTGTAGAACAGGCGGGGCAGGAGATGCTGTTTGCCGTATTGGATAGCGGGCCTGGTATCACGCCGGAGAATCGCCAGCGCGTCTTTGATCGCTTCGCGCGGTTGGAGAAGACAGAGGGGCTCAAGGGAACTGGCCTGGGCTTGACCTTTTGCAAGTTGGTCGTGGAGGCACACGGAGGCCGCATCTGGGTGGAGAGCAAAGTGGGTGCAGGCAGCCATTTCAAGTTCACTCTGCCCCTGGAGGCTGAATGACCGAACGGTTATACTACTAATCAGACTATGAAAGAAATCACATCCAACATCTATGCTTCAACCGAATACCCCGGCGTCAACGTCGGATTTATCGTCGTGCCGGAGGGGGCCATTGCCGTGGATGCCCCGACTCTGCCCCAGGATGCTCGTGCCTGGCGGCAGCGGGTCGAGCAAGTCGCCGGAGGCCCTATCCTGTACGTGCTGCTCACCGATACCCACCCTGACCGGTTGTTGAGCGCGGGGTTGCTGGGAGCCCCCGTTGTCGCTGCCCGGGCGGCCTACGAGCGAGCGTCGGTCTATACCGATGGTTTCTGGCGCGGTGTCATTGATGGTTGGGTGCGCCGCCATCCAGAGGCGGCCAGTGACCTGGTAGGCGCGCGTGTCGTGCTGCCTGAGATCATGTTCACCAGCCATGTGACGCTGCACAAAGGCGGTAGGGACGTGAAGGTCGAGAGTGTCGTCGGGGCTGCTTCGGGCAGCGCGCGGCTATACCTCCGCGAGGAGGGCGTGCTCTTCCTGGGCGACACGTTGGTCGCCGAGACCCATCCCTTTCTGGCGGCAGCGCCGGATACCAGGGCGTGGCTGAATACTCTGAGATCACTCCGCCGGCCGCGTAACTCGAATATCATCATCGTTCCCGGTCGTGGCCCGCTGTGTGACTGTTCTGCCGCCGGGCCGCTTGGCGAGTACATCACGCTGGCGCGTCGGCGCGTGCGCTCGTTGCACATAGCCGGCCGGCCGCGGGTGGATACGGCGTCCCTGGTGGCCGAACTGCTCTCCCTTTACTCTGTCCCTGACGACGAGCGTGACTACGTCCATCGTCGCGTCAGGGCCGGGCTCGACCGGCTATACGAGGAACTGCGACCAGAGTGAGTGGCAAAGGTGGGTAAGTGCTTTGTGCCCCACGCGGTTCGCACCCCGGCCGACCAGGTGCGCGAGACGCTATACCAGGCCGAATGGCGGGTGTCCAACCTGCGCGAAGCCGGTACACAGGCGCTGGAATTACTCCACCTGCTCGATCGGGCCGTACAGGGGTTGGCGGAACTCGAGACAGCCGGCGTGGACGTGCGTGCCGAGCGTGTCCGGCTCGAGACCGTCCAGAGGCAACTCCGCCGCCAGCAGAGCCGTTTCCTGGCCGAGGCCGGCGTGGCACTGCGGGAGGAGCGGGTTTCCGTTCAACCGGACCAGACGCGCTGGTGGTGGTTCTTGGACGAGGCGGTGGCCCGGCAGCGGTGGCGTGTACTGCGCCGCAGGCTGGTCGGGGTTCTGCTGGTGGTCACTGTGCTGTCGGTCGCCTGGCTGGCCTACGATCGTTTCATTGCTCCTCCACCCGAGGTGCGCCAGGCGTTCGAGCACAGCAGCAGGGGAGAGTCCCTGGCTGAGGAGGGGGAATTGCGGGCGGCGCAGGCCGAATTCGAGGCGGCTGCCGCCCTCAACCCCGACGATTTCAGTCTCTGGTTGTGGCAGGGTGTCATTCACTTCGAGTTGGGCGAATTGCATGACGCGGAGGAGGCCTTCGACACTGCCCGTTCCTTGTGCGAGACGGACTTTGATTTCCTGCTGAATCGCAGCCTGGCGTACCTGCGCCTGGG
>JAUXFI010000134.1 GCA_030620125.1 Anaerolineae bacterium | reverse complement strand
CCTTGTGCTACGGCTCAGTACAAATTGCTCAATTTGTAGTCTTTGTAGAAATTATACTACGATGATTCTCAAAGGGCAAGCGGATGGTACGGTACCCACAGCCAGGCAACAGTGACAGCCTCCCAACGTGGCGCGGCTAACGTGGCCATATCCGTTCCCTCCGGCGACACCCGCTGAAAACCGTTACCGGGGGTCAGGCCTGAGCAAAGCGCTTGACCTGCGCCACCTGTACCGGCTTTGGACGGATGAAGGTAGATATACAGTTGCACTCCGGCTTGTACCTCGTGGTAGGAAAACACATCATACCGCATCCCAAGCAGCCTGAAAAGTTGCGCCTTTGGCCCAAAAGTGCTACAATCCAGTCAACTTTTGCCAAGGAGTACCCAATGACCGACTTGCCCCGCCCCCGAGGGCGCTACTTTGAAGAGTTCGAGATCGGTTACAAAACCGAAACCGCCGCCCGCACCATCACCGAGACCGACGTGGTGCTCTTCGCCGGCATCTCGGGCGACTACAACCAACTCCACACCGACGCCGAGTTCGCCAAGGAGACCCTCTTCGGCGAGCGCGTCGCCCACGGCCTCCTGGGACTCTCCATCGCCAGCGGCCTGATCTGGCGGTTGGGCCTCATTGAGGGCACCGTCCAGGCTTTCACCGCGTTGGAGTGGAAATTCCGCGGCCCAATCAAAATCGGCGACACGATCCGCGTGCGGGTCAAGGTCCGGCAGAAGAAAGCGATGTCTCGCCTGGGTGGTGGCTTCATCGTCTTTGACGTTGCCGTCCTCAACCAGCGGGACGAGACGGTGCAGAAAGGTATCTGGAAAGCCCTCATCAAGAGTGCCCCCGCTTCAGTATGAGTTGCTCTCCAGTCTCCAATCTCTAATATCCAACCTCCATCCTGGCGGTATCGGGGGGCGCACCTATGCTTGACGCATTTACGTTTTCCGCTATACTGGAAGGTGAGAAGTGACTTCTTGTGGAGGTGTAGGATGGTTCAGGATGTGACGATGCTAAAGATCGAGATCACATCGGCGCTGGATTTTCTCTCGCCGGAGAGCCTGCGGCTGCTGCGGGAGTTCGTGGCATTTCTGCGTTCGCGGGTCAAACAGCCTGCTTCTCAAGAGCGTATCGTAAAGTTGGGTGGGCTGTGGGCTGGCACGTCAGAGATCACCGAGGAGGACATTGCCGAAGCACGGCGTGAGATGTGGGGACATTTCGGGGAACGGGAGATATGAAAGCCCACGTCGCAGACACCCATGCCCTGATCTGGTACATTCAGGACAGTCCACGTCTTTCGCCCCGGGTGCGCTTACTTTTCTCACGGGCTGATGAGGGAGAGGCATCTATAGTTATCCCTACTATCGTGTTGGTCGAGATGACCTATCTGGCAGAGAAGAAGCGCATTGCCAATACGTTGGTGAAGGCAGCCATGAATCTTCTACGCGAGACGAGTGAGAGTTACCGGATTGCTCCGCTTGACTTTGCTGTAGTCGAGGCTCTGGAACGGGCACCTCGTTCCCTGGTACCCGACATGCCTGACCGCATCATCGCGGCCACGGCGTTTTCGTTGGGGTTGCCACTTCTGAGCCGTGATCGGGCTCTAGCGGCGGTGGAGGAGCTGGAGGTGATCTGGTGATCAAAGAACGAAGACTGATGACCACAGTGTCTCCTCTCAGTCCCCGAGTACAACAGGCCGTGCAGATCATCCAGGAATTCGAGATTCAGGAACGAGACCAGTTTCTTCACTTGCTCCCCAACCTCTTGAGCATCTCCTTGGAAGACTACGGCTGGCTAAAGATGACCGAATCAGCCTTCGAGTTCTGGGATAACGAGGATGACGCTATATATGACCGACTGTGAACAAGGTGATATCATTCTGGGCGTTGGTCATCGTTTCGGCCAGACTGTGCTCCAAGCCCCCGTCTCGGGGGCATCTTAGGCGAGATCCATCCCGTAGACCCGCCCCCGGGACGGGGGCTTGGAGCCTTGGAAACGAGGTGGCCCAAACGATGACCATACCCTCATTCTGGTACCCTTCCCCTTCACTGACCTGACGACGGTCAAACAACGTCCAGCCTTGGTGCTTTCGGCAGACTGGTTCAATACTTCCCGTGACGATTGTGTCGTAGCAGCCATCACATCACAGATTCCGTCTGACCTTTAGCGCTGTGGCACCATGCTTTGAACCGCTTCTCAGGAACGTACTGACCCGGTCGAGGTACACCCCAACTGAGTTGTTTGCCGCAATCCCCAGTTTGCAATCTACAACCCCCCTGCTATAATTCGCCCCAGGCGCGGAACCTGGCGTGCCCGCGTATCGTCTATACTTGCAAGGGACGGATATATGCCCGAAAATGATCGCGCAGAAAAACCACAAGCCACACAGCCTGGGGCCGGAGGCAAGACTCACAAGCCCCCGTACGTTCAGCCGCTCCACTCACCCACCTGGCTAGACGATACACAACCGACGCCCGCCCTCTCGCCCGACGACGTCGAGACCGGCGAGATACCGGGCACCCTGGGCGAGCCAACCATCGCCCAGAACCGGACGCCTACCGGCGCGACGCCCACCGCCAGCCTGCCCCGCACAGTCCCGCCACCCCAGCGACCGGGCTACGTTCCGCCCAGCCCACCCGCTGCCACCCCCGCACCGGGGGGGAACCAGGGGGGGTGGGGGAGAACCCTGGTGAGCTTTTTCTTTTCCGTAGTGGTCATCGTCGTACTGCTTTTTTTCCTGACCGTCGGTGCTATCGGCGTCAGCTACGTAACCATCGCCAACCGGCTCCCCCCGCCCGAGGAACTACAAACCCGCCAGACTGCCTTCGTCAGCAGCAAGATATACGACCGCGAGGGCAATCCGCTCTACGAGGTCACGGACCCACAGGGAGGACGGCGCACCTATGTCCCTCTCAGCGACATCTCATCCCTCCTCATCCAGGCCACCATCGCCACCGAGGACCGTGATTTTTACACCCATCCCGGTTTCGATCCCATCGCCATCATCCGCGCTTTCTACTATGCCTTCACAGAAGGGAAAATCGTTTCTGGCGGGAGCACCATCACCCAGCAGTTGGCCCGCAACGTTCTGCTCTCCCCGGAGGAGCGAGTGCAACAGACCGTCTCGCGCAAGATCAAAGAGATCGTCCTGGCCGCCGAGCTGACGCGCACCTACCCCAAGGACACCATCCTGGAGATTTACCTCAACGAGAATTACTACGGCAACCTGGCCTACGGCATCCAGGCCGCCGCTGAGACCTACTTTGGCGTGGATGCGGTCGACCTAACGCTGTCACAGGCTTCCTTCCTCGCCGGATTGCCCCAGTCACCGGCCACCTACGACCCCTTCGGCGGTGGCCACGACCTGGCCCTCGCCCGGCAGGAGGACGTGCTCGGGCTGATGGTCGAGGACGGCCACATCAGCCTTGCGGAGGCTGAGGCGGCGGCAGCCGAGATGCGCAACTATGAGTTCAAGGCCCCCCGGCTCGACTTTGCCACTGCTCCCCACTTCGTCGCCTACGTGCGGCAGACGGTGGAGGCGATTTATGGCCCTGAGGCGCTGTACCGGGGCACGGGCCTGCGCATCTACACCACGCTTGACCCCCACTTGCAGGCGCTGGCCGAGCAGGCCGTGCGCGAGGGCGTGGCCGACCTGGCCGACCGTAACGCGACCAACAGCGCTCTCGTCACGCTCGACCCGGCCACCGGCCATATCCTGGCAATGGTTGGCAGTGCCGACTTTGACAACGAGGAGATTGACGGCCAGGTCAACGTTGCGCTGCGCTGCCGCCAGCCCGGCTCCTCCATCAAGCCCCTTACCTACGTCGCCGCCTTCGAGCACGGCTGGACGCCGGCCACACTGATGTGGGACCTGCGCACCGAGTTCCCCGACGGAGCCAACCCGCCCTACGTCCCGGTCAACTATGACGAAAAGTACCACGGCCCGATGCTCCTGCGCGACGCGCTCGCCAACTCTTACAACGTCCCGGCCGTGGAGGCGCTCCAGTTCGTGGGAGTTGACGGCATGTTGGAGATGAGCGCGCGGTTGGGTCTCGAATCGCTGGCGCATCCCGAACTCTACTGCCCCGATTACCCCTACGACCAGCCACCGCACTACGGCCTGGCACTCACGTTGGGCGGAGGGGAGACCAAACTGCTAGAGATGACCGGTGCCTTCGCCATCTTTGCCAATGGCGGCGCGCGTATTCCGCCCAACCCCATCCTGCGCATCGAAGACAGCCGGGGCAACGTCCTGGAGGATAACTCCGCGCCGGCCGGCGAGCAGGCCATCTCGCCCCAGCACGCCTACCTCATCACCAGCATCCTTTCCGATGTCCAGGCCCGCTGCCGTGCCTTCCACTGCCCCTGCGTCCTCGAACTCGGCCGGCCAGCGGCCGCCAAGACCGGCACCACCGACGAGTTTCGCGATGCCCTGACCATCGGCTACACCCCCGACCTGGTGACCGGCGTCTGGGTGGGCAACTCTGACAACTCCCCGATGATCAACCTGCCCGGGGCGGCCGGCGCTGGTCCCATCTGGCACAACTTTATGGAAGCGGCTCACGCCGGCCTGCCCGTGCGCGATTTCGCGCGCCCGCCCGGCGTCGTCGAGCACGAAATCTGCGCCGACTCCGGCGCGCGCATCAACGAGTACTGCACACGTCGCAAGATAGAAGTGTTCGCCGAGGACCAGCCTCCGCTGGGCGAGGAATATGGTTGGTACCAGAAGGTAAAGATTGATGCCTTCACTGGACTGCTGGCAAACGAGTTCTGCTCCGGCCAGGTCATTGAGGAATTGAGGATCGTCATCACCGACGAGCGGGGACGGGAGTGGGCCCAGGCTCACCCGGAGCACTTTGGGGGCCTGCCGCTAGCGCCCCTCGAGTATTGCACCGAAGGCACCGGTCGCCCGCAGGTCTTTATCACCCAGCCCATCCCCCAGGGCGCTGTCCACGGCGTCGTGCCGGTCATTGGCACCGTCCAACTGCCCAACTTTGATCACTACGAGGCGCAGTACGGCATCGGCGGCAATCCACAGGGCTGGGGGTGGATCAGCGGGCCGCACCTGGCGCAGGTGCAAGATGGCCTGCTGGCCGAATGGAACACCACCCACCTGGCCCCCGGCCTCTACACATTGCGCATCTCTGCCTTCGACCGAGAGCAACATCGCGTCGAGGCCCGGGTGCAGGTCTACGTCGCCGGCCCGACCGAGACACCGACGCCGGTGCAGTCCCCCACGCCCGCCACAACCCCCACACCTATGCCGACTCTCACGCCGGCGCCAAGCCCGACACCTACTCCCACGGAAGCGGCGTCCCCCACACCAACCGTTGAGACCACTCCTACCGTTACCGAGACGCCCATGCCGGAATCCTCTCCCACGCCGACAGAAACGCCCACGCCAGAGGAGACTCTGCCTGAGGAAGAAACCCCTACCTCCACCCCTACCCCAACGCCATAGTCTTACAGCAGAGCCGTGAAGCCAACGAGCCCCTGCCGCGAAGGACAGGGGCTCGCTCGTTCCACAGATGCGCCCGATTTCGTTACCATTGCTAGCTGGACAGGCTGGCCAACAGACCGCGAACGGTGAGTATAAAGTCGCCTGGCCGTTGTACTGTGATAGACTTACTCTCTGGGTGGAAGTGACGCAGGTTGAAGGTCAGTAAGTAGGCACAACCCTCGCGCAATGCCGCCACCAGAATCGGCAGATCACCAGGATCGGCTTGCCCCGTGTAGGGTCCCAGATCGGCTGGGGATGGGTCGTGTACCACACACAGGCAGCGGCTCACGATCAGTCGAAACTCTGCCAGTTTCGCGGGCAGCTTT
>JAUXFI010000027.1 GCA_030620125.1 Anaerolineae bacterium | reverse complement strand
TCGTCGTGTCCCACCTTTAGCAAGAAACGGATAGCCTTTGGCAAGGTCCGACGCAAAATGTCAAGGTACTCTTGGACGAGGGCCATCACATCCACGAGGCGGGTCTCCATCGGGGAGCGGCGGCTAAAGTCCAGGATCTGTCGCACCAGTTGAGCAGCATCCCGCGCCTCCTCGATGATGCACTCCAGGTCCGGCGCCAGGTCTTGCGGCAGGGAGGGCTCATCCACGAGCATCTCGGCGTAGAGAATGATGGTCATCAGGACATTATCAAAGTCGTGGGCGATGCCTCCCGCCAGTTGTCCGAGCGCCGCCAGGCGGTCTTGCTGCCGCATCTGCTCTTCAAGGTGCTTTGGCTCAGTGAGGTCGCGGACGATACCCTGGTATCCCAGGACACTTCCGTCACTGGCGCATTGCACACTGGAGGTGAGTACGCAGTCTATCTCCGCCCCATCTTTCCGACGGAATTTCACCTCAAAGTCTTTGACAAATCCGCTTTGCTCTATCTCCCTCTGAAATCTATCACGATCAACGGAATGGATGTACAGGTTTCTGGCATTCCGCTCGTTCAACTCCTCCCTGGTGTAGCCAAAGAGATCCAAGCCAGCCTGGTTGAGGTCAACGAACTTGCCCTCTCGGGTGGTGATGTAGATCACATCTGTGGATTGCTCGAAGAGGGCGCGGTATTTCGCCTCACTCTCCCACAGCGCCTTCTGCGCTCGATTGCGCTCCCGACGCACTTTTGCATCCCGCAACTCTCGATCAATGGCGGGGATAAGCCGGGTCAGGTTATTCTTCGCGATATAGTCGTGCGCACCCGCGCGCATGCTCTCCACCACTATCTCTCCACCGATCGCGCCGGATAGGATGATAAAGGGCAGATCCAGTCCGCTCTCCTTTAACAACGCCAGAGCAGCGGGCGCACTGAAATGCGGCATGTCGTAATCGGAAACGACGAGGTCCCACGTCTGCTGCTCGAGCGCGGCAGTCATAGCGGCAGGCGTCTCGACCCGCTCAAACGCCAGGTCGTAGCCGCCGCGCCGCAGCTCTCGCACCAGCAACAATGTATCGTCCTCCGAGTCCTCGACTATCAATACGCGCAGGGACGTGCGCGCCGTTTTTCGCTCGTCATTCATTGGAATACCTCACTCCTCGGAGGTTGTAGCCATCAATCAGATCCCGCTCCTCCCTCGACGAGGTGAGAAAGACCACAGGAATAAGCCTCGTCCGGTCGTCGGCCCGAACACGTTTCAACACTTTCAGTCCATTCACCTTGGGCAGATTCAAATCCAGCAGGATGAGCCCCGGCATCACACTCGTATCACGGCCAGCGTGACCACCCTCGCCGAACAGGTAATCCAACGCCTCGGCCCCATCGCGCGCCACCACCACTTGTTTCAGAATGTTGTTTTTGCTGAATGCGCGCAACGTCAGCGCCTCGTCGTCGGGATTGTCTTCCACCAGCAGGATGGTCTGCCTACCCATACAGTTCCTCCTTGCATTCGAGACCTGGAAATCTCGGCAGATCCAATCACCACGCGCTCCTCACATCGGGTATACGTTTCCCACGTCGAGCATCTTCCATCCGCATCACCCCCGATCCATCTCGCCAATCGGCCAATCGCAAGTATAAGCGAAGACACAGTGGGTGTCAAACCACCACGTTGACAAATTACCCAGCCGCGCTATACTGAGAGAATATCCAGTTAGACTGAGCAGACCGATGAGCAAGCAACATCTACTGACCATCACCGACGTTTTAGAGCGCATCCCATCCGACGAGCGCAGCAATGGCACGCGGGAACTCATCGAACACGCATACGTCGTGGCCGAACAAGCCCACGCCGGCCAGACACGCAAGTCCGGTGAGCCGTACATTCAGCACCCCCTGGCCGTAGCTCTCCTCCTGGCCAACCTGGGGATGGATCCAGACACCGTCGCCGCCGGCCTGCTGCACGACGTGGCCGAAGACTCCGAGATGAACGTGGAGGGACTGGCCCACGAGTTCGGCCCTGACGTAGCCAGCCTGGTAGATGGCGTGACCAAGCTGGAGCAGATTGACCGCTTCAGTCACAAGAGCGAGGGGCTACGCGACGCGCGCGAGTCTGAGAGCCTGCGCAAGATGTTCATCGCCATGGCGGAGGACACCCGCGTCGTGATCATCAAACTGGCCGACCGCCTGCACAACATGCGCACACTCAATGCCCTCTCGAAGCAGCGTCGCCAGTCGTTTGCCCGCGAGACGCTAGAGATCTTTGCCCCGCTGGCCAATCGGCTGGGCGTGTGGCAGTGGAAATGGCAACTGGAAGACCTCAGCCTCCGCTACCTCGACCCCACGGCCTACGCAGAAATCACGTCCTTCATCAAGGAACGCCGCCGCCTGCGCGAGGCCAATATCCAGCGACACATCAAAGCCCTCGAGCAAAAACTGGCCGAAGAAGGGATCGCGGCGGACATTTCCGGCCGGCCCAAGCACATCTACAGCATCTACCGCAAGATGCAACGCAAGGACGTGCCCTTCGGTCAGGTCTACGACGTTCGCGGCCTCCGCGTGATCACCCAGACCATCCCCGCTTGCTACCGCACCCTGGGTATCGTGCACGGGTTATGGAAACCCATCCCCGGCGAGTTCGACGACTACATCGCCACTCCCAAGGACAACATGTACCAAAGCCTGCACACGGCAGTCGTCGGCGACGACGGCAAGACGCTGGAGGTGCAGATCCGCACGTGGGGGATGGATCGCGTCGCAGAGTACGGCATCGCTGCCCACTGGCGCTACAAGGAGGGAGGCAAGCGAGACCAGGTCTTTGAAGCCAAGATCTCCTGGTTGCGCTCACTCATGGAGTGGCGACAAGAGGTCACTGACGCCGGCGAGTTCCTGCGCGCGATGAAGACCGACGTCTTCCAGGATCGGGTCTACACCTTCACTCCCAAAGGCAAGATCGTTGAACTGCCAGTCGGCGCGACGCCGATTGACTTTGCCTACTATGTGCATACCGAGATCGGCCATCGCTGCCGTGGCGCCAGAATCAACGACAAATGGGTCGGGCTGGACTACCAACTGCGCACCGGCGAGCGAGTGGAGATCGTCACCAGCAAACGATCCGCGCCCAGCCGTGACTGGCTTAACCCGGCACTGGGCTACGTCAAGACCACCCGCGCCCGCTCCAAAATCCGCCAATGGTTCCGTCGCCAGAACCGGGAACAGAACATCGCGCAAGGATGGGAGATCGTCGAGCGCGAACTGAACCGCCTGGGGATGGAGCACCTCGGCCACGAAACAGTCGCCAGGCTCTTTGATTATGAGAAACTGGACGAATTCCACGCTGCCGTCGGGTTTGGGGACATCAACAGCCAGCAAATCGCTAGCAAAATCGCCGAGACCGGCGCCCCCGAAGAAGAGAGTCCCCCCCTCCAGCCCCTTCCACCCACGCAGCCCGTCGAGGGTATCCAGGTGCAGGGGACCGGTGCCCTGCTGACCCGGCTGGCACAGTGCTGCCACCCACTGCCAGGGAACGAGATCGTCGGCTACGTCACCCGTGGGCGCGGCGTCACCATCCATCGCCGCGACTGTCCCAACATCCTGCGCCTGAGAGATATGGAGCGCCTGATCGAGGTCAGTTGGGGACCCCAACTACGTACCGTCCCGGTCGCGATTCGCATCACGGCCTACAACCGCACCAGGCTGCTGCACGATATCTCTGGCATCATCGGCGTGGAGAACGTCAACATGCCAACCGTCAACGTGAGCCAGCAGAAAAACATCGCCACGCTGTACATCACAGTCGAAATCAGCGACATTGCGCAGCTCAGCCGCGCGCTGACCAAGATCGAACGATTGCCCAACGTGATTGAGGCCCGGCGGTATACGGGATAAAAAAAAGTCCGGTCTCTGGCAGAGACCGGACTGCTATTCTTGCGAAGGTTGCAAATGGCCCTGGTAATGGGAGATTTCCAGCAAGCGAAAAAGGATTTTGGCCTGAAAATCGATACCTAACCTTCGCAAGGGTACGGCTACGGTTTCGTCGGCACGCGGTCGCGATACGTCCCGCGCTCCACCAGTATCTGTTGAGCCTCCAGCCACTCCCGGAACATGTCTTTGCCCATTTGCTCGCGCAGAAACTGCTCCAGTTCGTGCTCTCCGTGACCCACTACCACGATAATGGTATATCCCGTGCCATCCTCGCCCAACACCGGTTGGCTGCGCTCTCCTATCTCCAGAGTGAACGCCAGGTCGGCCAACTCTGCGCCCAGGTAGTTCTCCAACATACTCCTGGGGAACCAGGCCAACTCGGTGCCGCGCCCGGCGGCTTCCTCGTCCGCTTCCAACTCGTCCACCAACACCTGGAAATCCTCTCCGGCGTCCAGTCGCGCAGCCAGCTCGTTCGCCAGATCCTCGTCATCCACGTTCAGCAAACGCAGCTTGACCTGATCCGCCGTGGTGGGGGCCTCCGCGTTCATCTGCTCCTGCACCTTCTCGATCAACAGCGACGCCTCGACCCAGGAACGATACTGCTGCTCCGAGATATCCTGCGATTTCAGGCCCTGCAAATACGTATCGTACAGGCGATGGAAATCCTCCTCGGTCATCGGAGTCGCTGTTGGGAGCGGGGCAGTCGTCGGCGTGGGGGTGAGCACCTCTATCGGCGTCAACGCAGGTGTGAATGTGGGCGCTGGCGTGGGAGTGGCAGGGTTCGGATCGTAGCCAAAGTATGCCTCGACCTGGCTCTGCACCTCCTCCGGCGTGACAGTGATATCACGTCGCGCCGCCTCCTGGCGCACCAACTCCTCCTGGATCAACTGGTCGAGAGTCTGATCCCCAACGACCAGAGCGTTCTCCGACGACAACTGGCCCTGCAAGTCGCGGAGATTCCCCTGGATATATTCCAGGTAGAACTGTGCGTCCGGGTCTGTCGGATCAAGAGACTGCTGCTGGAGAGACCAATAGTGGAACTCGTCCTGCATCTGCATGCGCATAAAGCGCACTCGAGCCTGAAACTCGGCCGTCGTGATGGGTGTATCGTCCACAGTGGCGACCGCCTCGCGGACCTTGATGATCTTTTCGACGACCAGGCCATAGCCCAGAACGCCTACAACCACGATCCCCACGGCGATCATGCTCCAGAGGAGTATCTTTTCCATACGCCGTTCCCGCTCCAGGCGGGAGCGTTGCTTGCGTGTCAATTCCTTTGGCGCATGCTTTCTAGTCTTTTTTGCCATTCTGCTCTCTCACTACAGCCGCCAGCGGCTGCCTGCTGACTGCTAACGGGCGACGTGCGCAGGTTCCACCACGAATGGCAGCAACGCCAGGTGGCGAGCACGCTTGATCGCCATCGCAAGCTCCCGTTGATGCTTGGCGCACGTCCCTGTCTGACGCCGTGGCCGGATTTTGCCGCGGTCGCTCAGAAAGCCCCGCAGCATATCCACCTGTTTATAGTCAAACTCGGTGATCTTTCCTTCACAGAAAAAACATCTCCTACGACGTCGCCTACCCCCCTGGCGACGACGCTGAGGCCGTCGGCCTCGCGTACCTCCACTCCCACGTCTCGCTTGTGCTGCCAACGCTCTTACCTCCCCGCTGTGTCCATATAACTAGAAGGAGAACTCTTCATCACCTTCGGCGGTGGACTCGACCACCTTCGAGGGAGTACCGTGACGGTCGCCCAACAAAATCATTTCGTTGGCAACCAACTCGGTACGAAAGTGTTTCCTCTCTTCCTGATCCTGCCAACTACGCGTCTGCAAGCGCCCCTCAATGTACACCTGCCGTCCCTTACGAAGGTGCTGCTTGCAGATTTCGGCCAAATTGCCCCACGCCACCACGTTGAACCACTCGGTCTCCTCGCGACGCTCGCCATCCGAGTTCGTCCAACTGCGAGTGGTGGCAACACTGAACGATGTAACAGGCCGCCCGCTGGATACGAAGCGCATCTCGGGGTCACGCCCCACGTGACCAATGATCATCACCTTGTTCAGACCCCTTGCCATAGCGCTCCCCCCTCCTACAACGTACCTGCATCACGTAACAACTGGCTCTTCGACCGGCTTGGCCTCCTCCTCAGTCTTCTTCTCGACCTTCTCTTCGACGCGCACAACCAGGTGACGCATGACCTGCTCTGTCAACCCAAGACCGCGCTCCAATGAAGCCACACCCTGGGGTTCCAGTTCAAGCCTCATTAACACATACTGGCCTTCCCCTTGCTTCTGAATGGGATAGGCCAGCCGACGTAACCCCCAGGGCTCGATTTCCACGACCTTACCACCGTCGCGTTCAACCAACCCTCGAATTCTCTCGACGACAGCGGTTAAATCATCTTCGTCTACCTCTGGGTGAATGATGAACACCAACTCATAACTGCGCATGGACGACACACCTCCTTTCCATGGGATTGCCCCCAGATCCGGAGCCGGGAGCGGAAAGCTCGCCTACAGGCACGCAACGGGCGCTATCATAACACAAACACGTGGATTTGGCAAATGATCATTGGGCAATCTGGACACGGCGGAAGATGATCACCAGCGGGTGATCGTACACGACGAAACTCTCGTCCAGGCAGCCCACACGCAACACATAGAGCGTCTCGGGCCGGCACCTCGCGGGCAGCGAAAAGCCCAGTCCGCCTGTAGGATCGTCTGCCAACGTCAGCGGCCCCAGGCGCGGATACCGCCCCAAGCAAGCCACCGGTTCAAAGCCCAGTCCGCCCTCAAAGAGCTGACGATAATAGCTGGCCGTGAGCGGATAACGCTCGGGCCACCGCGCCAGCGTCGCGTACCCTCGCCGGCTGGCAACGACCACGTAATCAGCTTCCGCCAGCACTCCCGTCATCGCCACCCACTTCTCTGGTGTGTCCTCATCAAAGACAGGCAACTCCCGCGCGTCGTAACCCGTCGCGTCCAGCGGCAGCGGGTGGTCCCACTGCTCGACGGCGACGACCTGCCCCGGCGGCACGTGGTCGTAGAACCACTCAGAGGCCGTCAGCCAGGGGTGCGGGGAACGGTAGAGGTTGACGAAGGCCAGGCAGTGCAAGAAAGAGTAGATGAGAAATGGGTAGATGAGGAATGAGGCCCAACCTTGCAAAGGTCGCGAGTGCGTCTTGCGAAGAAACATCCTGCGACGGGACAAGACTCTCTCGATCCGCGAACTACTGCCCAACCTTCGGGACAGCTCCACGAGCAAGCGGGCGGCGTAGAGGGCCAGCAGGGGCGTCAGGGGTAGCAGGTAGCGGGGGAACCTGGCGTAGAGCGCGCCGACGAAGGCGAAGGCGGGCAGCACCCACGCCAGCAGCACCCACTCTGCCCGGCGCGGCGGCTCTCGCACCGCCCGCCACACGGCCCAGGCCAACCCGCCGAAGGCGACTAGCCCCATTGGCCAACCCATCCCCCAGCGCAACTGCTGCGCCAGCGAATAGAGATAGGGCCAGGTGGCGTGGAACTGGCGGGTGTAGGGCACATCCAACGTACCTCGCGCAACCGCCGCCTGCTCCGCCACGTTGCGCCAAAAGGTAGAGAACTCTAGCAACGAGAAGGGATTGGTGAGCGCAAAGGCCGCTAGCGCCGCCAACCCACTCTCCAGCCCGCGCCTCCAGCGCACTCTCGGCTCTGCTGGCAGGATCACACACGCCGCGCCCAGCGGCAACAGCAGCAGCGCCGCACTGGACTTTGTGCCCAGCGCCAGCCCGGCACACGCGCCAGCCAGCCAGGCATCCAGTGGCCATCCGCGCTCGGCCAGGCGGACGGCGAACAGCAAGCCCCCCAGGACAAAGAAGACCAGCGGCACATCGGCGGTGTAAAAGTGAGCTTGCTGCACGTGCAAGACCATCAGCGCGACGAAAGCCGCCGCCAGCAGGCCAGTGCTCCTCCCATAGACCCGCCCACCCAGCGCGAGGGTCAGCACCACCGTGCCCAGATCAAACAACACCGCCAGCGCCCGTCCCACCAGGAGCGGGTCCACACCATGCGCCAGCTCCCCCGCCAGCGCCAGCAGGTACAAGGGCAAGTGTCCGTAGGCAAACCCTGGGGCAATGTCGAAAGGATTCAAGCGCTCGGGCCAACGCAGGCTTTCCGCGACACCCACAATGTGCCGTTCGTCGGGATGTGCGCCGATGCCGCCGTCCCAGTCGAGAGCGTAGAAACGCAAGGCGGCAGCCAGAACGAGGATGATAACAGCGAGGAATGTCTTGAGAACTGGCTGTTGATCAAACAGGAAAACGTCTCTCCCTGAATTCCGCCAAATTGCGGATCATGTCACGCATTTCCTCAGCGGTGACGGTCTCGACAAAAAGGACCAGCCGGCGCAGCATCTCGCCAAACTCCAGTTGCTGGGAAATGACGATGCCGCTGTGATGCCGACCAGCGTTCCACCATGCCAAGTAGTGCGGCACAAAGTCCTGTGCGTTACAGGTCACTAGAACGCGACTCTGGCTAGCGGCGTACTCAAGTTGGGCCACATCATCCAAACTAGCATTGCCCACTTCCCATGCTCCGATAGCATTGTGACCGCGGGCACGCAACTGCTCGGCCAACCGATAGCTGATATCGTGGTCGAGGTAGAGCTTTACGCGGTGCTCTGCTTCGTCACCCATGCCAGCGCCTCTTCATTGGCTACGACCTCACTCTCAATCTCAGCCTTGTGCTCGTGGTAGTAGCTCAGCGCGTCGTACACCTGAGCCAACGTTAGAGGCGGGTAGTCAGCCACGATCTGCTCGGGAAAACCGCCCAGACGTGTACGCTCGACAAGAGTACGAACACTGATTCGTGTTCCGGCCACAATGGCTCGCCCACCGCACACACCCTCGACCCGCACAATGTGAGGATGTTCTGTCTGCATACGGGGCAATCCCACTACCCTCTCCAACTTGTGCAACAATGCTTTGATCTCACTCAACTCAGTATAAAGTTGCTGGACATTCATTTCCACCGTCATGTCGCTTCCTCTCCAACCCGCCCGATTAGTGTGTACCGCTTCCACCATACCAATTCTATCACAACACGACCGCCGCCGCAACTGCAACTTGACACCTCCTGCCAATTGCGGTATACTCCTGCGCGATGTCTGGAGAATGGCTCTCGGCCGATCTGAAACGCGGTGCACAGGGGGAGACTTGCTCTCCTCACTTGAGGTGTTTTCCCTGACCTTTGGACTCCTGTTCAGAGGTCTTTTTTTTTATCCCGCCTCCAAAAGGAGTAACAATGACCTTTGCAGACAAACTCGCGACAGCCCAACAGACCAACAACTCCTGGCTCTGCATCGGCCTCGATCCAGTGATGGAACGACTACCCAGGAGCTTGCTGGACTCTGAAAATGGGAATCCGTTGTTCGCCTTCGGTCGCGCCATCGTCGAGGCCACCGCCGACCTGGCCTGCGCCTACAAGCCCAACCTGGGCTTCTGGCTGGCCGAGGGGCCTGCGGGCCTGCGCGCACTCCAGGACCTCATCGCCTGCATCCCGGACAACCTGCCCGTCATCCTCGACGGCAAGTTCGGCGACGTGGGACACACCGCCGCCGCCTACGCCCGCGCCGCCTTCGAGACACTGGGCGTAGATAGTGTCACGGCCAACCCCTACCTGGGCCTGGATGCTCTGCGCCCCTTCCTGGCCGACGAGAAGCATGGCATCTTTCTCCTGGCCCGCACGTCTAACCCCTCCGCCCCTGACCTGCAAGACCTCGTCGTAGAGAATCGCCCGCTGTACGAGCAAGTCGCTCGGCTGGCAGTGGAATGGGACACCGAACACCCAGGCGCCTGCGGCCTGGTCGTCGGAGCCACCTATCCAGAAGAACTGGCACGCTTGCGGCAAGTCGCGCCCGACCTGCCGTTCCTCGTCCCAGGCGTCGGCGCACAGGGCGGCAGCCTGCCGGCTGTAGTCGCGCACGGCCGAACCACCGGTGGCATCGGCCCAGTCATCAACTCCTCGCGCGGCATCATCTACGCCTCGCCAGGGCCAGACTTTGCCGCAGCCGCCCGCGCCGCCGCCCTAACCCTGCGCGACCAGATCAACACAGAACGACAATGACCAATCTACCAATCTACCAATCTACCAATTTGCCCACCGCACTCTTCGACGCCAACTGCGTCCAATTCGGCTCCTTCACCCTCAAATCCGGCCTCACCTCCCCCATCTACGTTGACCTGCGACTGCTGGTGAGCCACCCGTCGCTGCTGCGCGACGCAGCCCACGCGATGGCCGAGGTTGCCCGAGGACTCGAGTTCGACCGTTTCGCCGCCATTCCCTACGCAGGCTTGCCCATCGGGGTAGCGTTGGCGCTGGAGATGGAGCGGCCACTGATCTACCCACGCCGCGAGGTCAAGGCCCACGGCACCCGCCGCGCCATCGAGGGAGGTTTCGAGCCGGGAGAGACGGTGCTCCTGGTGGACGACCTGATCACCCGGGGAGATAGCAAACTGGAGGCCATTGCGCCGCTGGAGGCAGCCGGCCTCACCGTGCGCGACGTGCTGGTGCTCATAGACCGGGAGCAGGGCGGCGAGCAAGACCTGGCCCAGCGCGGCTACCGTCTGCACGCCGTCCTCCGGCTCGCCGAGATACTGGACGTGCTACGGGAGACAGGTCGCATCACGCCCGCCCAGCACGCTAAAGTCCTGGCCTATCTTTGGGGTTCATAGATTCGTGAATTCGGGATTCGCAGTTCGATGAATGGGCCTGACTTGACCGTCAACCTGTGCGGGGTCCGCCTGCCCAACCCAACAATCCTGGCTTCAGGCATCCTGGGCCTCAGCCACGAGGTCATCGCGCGCGTGGCGAGAGCTGGCGCAGGTGGGACCACCACCAAGTCGTGCAGCCTCAAACCCCGCCCCGGCTACCCCAACCCGACCATCCTGGACTGGGGGCCTGGGCTCATCAACGCCGTGGGCCTCTCCAACCCCGGCGTCGAGGTGATGGTAGAAGAGATCCGGGCCGCGAAAGAGAAACTGGCCCCGCTGGGCGTGCCGGTCATCGCCAGCATCTTTGCCGAGTCCATCTACGATTTTGGCACCATCGCCCGCTTCATCTCCGAAGCCGAACCCGACCTCATCGAAGTCAACATCTCCTGCCCCAACATAGACGACCGCTACCGGCTAATGTTCGCCGCCGACCCCTACGTCGCAGCCCAGGTCACGCGACGGGTGAAACAGAATACCGACATCCCGGTGCTGCTGAAACTCTCTCCCAACGTGACCAATGTGGTAAAGATCGCTCAAGCGGTGGCGGAGGCCGGCGCCGACGGCATCACCGCCATCAACAGCCTGGGACCGGGGCTGATCCTGGACATTGAAACCCGCAGGCCGGTGCTGGCCCACGGCACCGGCGGCGTGAGCGGCCCGGCCATACGCCCCATCGCCGTCCGCTGCGTGCGCGACATCTGCCAGGCGGTGGACGTACCGGTGATAGCGGTGGGCGGCGTGACGACCGGGCGGGACGTGGTGGAGATGCTCCTGGTGGGCGCTACCGCCGTCGGCATTGGCTCAGCCATCCGCTACCGGGGGATGGAGGTCTTCCGGGAGGTATGCGACGAGTTGCGGGACTATATGGAGCGGCACGAGTACAGCAATTTGCAACCATTGCGGGGCCGGGCCCTCATCTGAACTACCTGGAGGCAAAAATGGACATCAACGAACTCGCTACTGGGATGATGGAAGATCTAGAGCGCACCGTCAAGCCGTACAGGGACGACTTTGCCTCCTTCTCCCACATCCCACAAGTTGGCCGCGACGAGGAAGAGATCATTCGGGAGATGCAAGTGCTAAAGTCCAGGGAGGAAGCGAGGTGGAAAGAAGGCTTCGCCTCTGGCGCTGTGTACCACGGCGATGACGAGCACATCCAGTTCCAGAACAGAGTGTACGCCATCAACTCACAGAGCAACCCGCTCCACTCTGACCTATGGCCGAGCGCCGCCAAATTCGAGGCGGAAGTGGTGACGATGACAGCCAACCTGCTAGGCGCCGACAAGACCAGCGACGAGATCGTCGGGACCGTTTCGTCGGGTGGGACCGAGAGCATCCTGCTGGCTATAAAGACCTATCGAGACTGGGCCAGGGACAAGAAAACCATCACCGCGCCTGAGATGATCGTCCCAACCACAGCCCACGCAGCTTTCGACAAGGCGGCTCAGTACTTTAACATTGAGATGCGCCGCGTCCCGGTGGGCGCCGACTTTAAGGCCGACGTGAACGCCACCCGAGAGGCCATCACCGAGAACACCATCGTCATCGTTGGCTCGGCCCCCCAGTTTCCCCACGGTATCATTGACCCCATCGAGCCCCTGTCCGAACTGGCGCGGAAGGCTGGAGTAGCTTTTCACACGGACGCGTGCCTGGGCGGATTCCTGCTCCCCTGGGCAGAGAAACTAGGCTACGACGTGCCACCCTTCGATTTCAGACTGCCCGGCGTGACCTCCATGTCAGCCGACACGCACAAATACGGCTATGCCGCCAAGGGCACGTCGGTCGTCCTGTATCGCGGTTCAGAACTGCGTCACTACCAGTACTATGTGACGACCGATTGGCCAGGCGGCCTGTACTTTTCCCCCACGTTCGCCGGCAGCCGGCCGGGCGCGTTGAGCGCCACGTGCTGGGCGGCTATGATCGCCATGGGGGAACAGGGATACATGCAGGCCGCCAGGCGCATCCTGGAAACGGCTTCGTCAATCAAAAGGGGAATCGAGGAGATCCCAGAGCTTTACGTGCTTGGAGACCCGTTATTCAACGTCGCCTTTGCATCGGACACGCTGGACATCTACGCCATCATGGACTATATGACCGAGAAAAAGTGGAGCCTGAACGGCCTGCAACTGCCCCCCGCTCTCCACATCTGCGTGACCCTGCGGCACACCCAGCGCGGCCTGGCAGAAAGGTTCCTCGGCGATCTGAGGGCGGCTGTGGAGTACGTCAAGGCGAATCCGAGTGTACGAGGGGAAATGGGGCCTGTGTACGGCCTGGCGGCCAACGTCTCCTTCAGCGGTATGGTGCGCGACTTTCTCGAGCAGTTTTTGGACCTGTTGTACAAAGTGTGACCCGTCTCACAATCTACTCAGTTCACCGCCCGCCGCATAATCTGGTAGTAGCGCCTCGGCTGCTGCAGCCAACCGCCCTCTTCTTTCCGCCCAGGTCGGCGGCTCTTCCGCCCGTTGAAAGTCCTCGCGAATCAGGCGCAAGGCAACTTCGATGACATTCAGTCGCTCCGTGGTCGTAAGGCTCTTGAGGTCTTCTATAACTCCTGTCTGTATCATACTTCCCCCTCGACTCCATTAGGCCGGTGGTCGCTTCTGACTTGGATTCGGTGCAATGCCCTGATGCAATTATACCTATGGGGTATGGTCATCGTTTGGGCCACCTCGTTTCCAAGGCTCCAAGCCCCCGTCCCGGGGGCGGGTCTACGGGACGAATCTCGCCTAAGACGCCCCCGAGACGGGGGCTGGGAGCACAGTCTGGCCGAAACG
>JAUXFI010000102.1 GCA_030620125.1 Anaerolineae bacterium | reverse complement strand
GCAGCCTGTACGATGGCGAGGTGGTCATACTGGAAGCAGAGTAAGCACTCGGTTACCCTTGCGAAGGTTGCGAACAGCTTTGGTAATGGAGTACTCCCAGGTGGACGAGGACGCTTGGGGCGTAAGAGTTGCTACCAAACCTTCGCAAGGGTTTCCCCGCGGCGGCGGAATAGCGCCCGTTACTGTTTCTTCTCCGCCGGTTGAAGTATCTCGTCTACCAGCCCGTACTCGACTGCCTCCTCGGCGGTCATGAAGCGGTCGCGGTCGAAATCGGCTTCAATCTGTTCCACCGTCTGGCCAGTATGGCGGGACAGCAATCTGTGCAGCAAGTCCTCGACGCGCTTCAACTCTTTATACTGGATCTCGACGTCGGGGGCATATCCCTGTGTGCTGCCGCCGGCCGGGTGCATGTGCATAGTGGCGTGTGGCAGCGCGTAACGATAGCCTTTCGTGCCCGCTGCCAACAGCACCGTGCCCATGCTGGCTGTCACACCCACGGCGTAGGTCGCGACTGGGGGTTGTACTTGTTGCATGGTGTCGTAAATCGCCAGACCGTGGTAGACCATGCCGCCGGGACAGTTTATGTACATTGAGATGGGTTTCTCTGGATCCTCGCTCGCCAGGTATAACAACTGGGCCACCACCAGGTTGGCGATCTGGTCGGTGATGGGCGTGCCCACAAAGATGATGCGCTGCTTGAGCAACAACGAGTAAATATCGTAAGCGCGCTCGCCTCGCGCCGTCGTCTCAATCACCATCGGAATCAACGCCATAGGTGGAACCCTCCTCATCACTCTCAACCCTCCGCTTCTTGCTTCTCGCTTCCTGCTTCCTGCTCCTCTGCCTCCCCCTTGGCGATGGCACCCAGCCGTTGCACCACCTTGTTGCCCAGCAGATGGCTGCGCACCGATCTCTGCCCATCGTCAGAGTTGAGGGAGGCGCGCACCTCGTCGGCCCGATCACCCCACGGAGCGCAGATGGCTTCGATGTGCGCCTCAGTCTCTTCCTGATCTATCTCAAGTCCCTCCAGTCTTGCGACTTTACTCAGCACCAGGGAGCGCTTGAGACGGGCTACCGCGCGAGGCTCGAGTTCCTCCCGCAGTTCCTCCATGGTCTGGCCCTGGATGTGCAGGTAATCTTCCAACGAAAGCCGCGCATCGCGCTTCAGCGTCTGCTCAAAGTCCTCGACCGTCTCGTCCAGCCCCTCTTTGAGCAGCATAGGCGGATACTCGACCTGGGCCTGCTCAAGCAGGTCTCGCAGTACCTGCGCCGCGTACTCCTCGTCGGTTTTTTGCTGCGCCGCCTGCCGCAGTTGTTCCTTGACGTGCCCCTGCAACTCTTTCAGGGAGTCAAATCTGCCGGCCGTACGCGCCAGGTCGTCATCCAGTGCGGGCAAGATACGCTCGTAGACCTCCCCCAGCGCGACGGTGAACTCTGCCTGTTGGCCCCGTAGCTCCTCGCGGGGAAAGTCGGCCGCCAGGGCCAATGTGAAGATACGCTCTTCGCCGGCCTCCATTCCCACGATGGCCTCGGCGAAGCCTGGTGCGGGATCAGCGCTCTCAGCGTTCAGCAGGACGCGGAGGTCGCTTCTTCTGAGGAACTCTACTCCGTCAGCCGTCTGACCCACGAGATCAAGCGCAGCCACGTCGCCCAGCGCTACCGGGCGGTCAACAGGCTCAAGGATCGCGTTCTGCTCGCAGATCCTTTCGAGCGCCTGCCGCACCTCTTTCTGGAAAACCCTGACCTTGCGGGGCTTGAGACGATAGTCGCGGTAGTCGCCCAGCTCTATCACCGGGCGCAGGGGGACGGTGAGCCTGAAGGTGATGGGGTGCAGTGTGACTTCATCCAACACAGCAGGTGCGTAGGACTCGATCTCCTCTTGCTCCAACGCCTCGCTATAGACCTCCTTGACCAGCGTGTCGGCGGCTTCCTTACGGACTTCATCCTCGCCGTAGCGCTGCAGGATGAGGCTGTAGGGGGCCTTCCCTTTGCGGAAGCCTGGAATCTTTGACTGCTTGGCAATCCGGCGCGCGACCTGCCGCATGGCCTGTTGGGCCTGCTCCTCATCCACCTCGATGGTGAGGAGTAGTTGACGATTTTCCAGGGGTTCAGTTGTGGTTTTCAAGTAAGTGTGCCTCCTGTCATATCAAATTTCGAGGTGGGGAAGGCGGGACTCGAACCCGCACGGGTTGCCCCACGTGATCCTAAGTCACGCTCGTCTGCCAATTCCGACACTTCCCCACGCTGGCCGCCATTATAATGCCGAGTGCGCGTTCACGCAAGGTTGACAATCGCGCCTAGTGCTGGTATCATCGCGTCACACTCGCTGATTTCAAGTGCGGCTGATACATCAAACGGAGGACGGCATAATGAACCTGGACGAACCAACACGTTTTAGCGAACTCGACCCCAATGGTATGCTCGAACGGATCAGCGAACTGCCACAGCAGTGCCAGGCGGCTTGGAGGCTGGTTCGCGGGCTAGAGTTGCCGCCCTCCTACAGCGCGGTTCGGCGCGTCGTTATTCTAGGGATGGGTGGCTCGGCCATCGGCGGGGCACTGCTGCAAGGGCTGGTGGCTGAAGAATGTCCCATCCCCATCACCGTCGTGCGCGGTTACACGCTCCCCGCCTTCGTCCGCGGCCCAGAAACGCTGGTCATCGGCTGTAGTTATTCGGGCAACACGGAGGAGACGTTGTCGTCCTTTGGACAGGCTCTGGAACGGGGGACCAGGCAGGTGGTGGTCACGACAGGGGGGAAACTGGCCGCGCTGGCGCAGGAGAAGGGAATACCATTGGTTCGTTTTGAATATCAAGCGCAGCCACGGGCCGCTCTGGGCTATTCATTCATTCTACCTCTGGGCATCTGCTGGCGGCTAGGGGTGCTACGCGATTACTCCGCCGATCTGGAGGAGGCTATCCAGGTGATGGATGAGTGGCAGGCGGAGATAGGGCCTGAGGTGCCGGCGGCGCGCAATGCGGCCAAGTCCCTGGCGGGCCAGATCGTGGGCCGGCTGCCGGTCGTCTACGGGGCGGGGTTCGTGGCTGCCGTCGCCAACCGCTGGAAGACGCAGTTCAACGAGAACAGCAAGCACTGGGCTTTTTTCCAAGTGCTGCCTGAACTCCACCACAACGCCGTCGTGGGCTTTGGCATCCCCCAGGCCGTGCGGGAGCAGGCCCTCGTGCTGATGCTGCGCTCAAACCTGGACCATCCGCGCGTGCAGGTGCGCTGGGAGGTGACGCGGGAACTGCTCCTGCGCGAAAGCGTGGCCGCCGAGACGCTGCAGGCGCGGGGTGCAAGCCGCCTGGCGCAGATGCTCTCCCTGATCCACTTGGGCGACTATGTGAGTTACTACCTGGGCTTGCTCAACGAGGCGGACCCGACGCCGGTGGAGACCATCGCCTTCCTCAAGCAGCGGCTGGCGGAGGCGGGAGATGCAAGTTCGCTTGACAGGGTGGGATAGTGCCCTTATAATTTGGCCTGCACTACCTGGTTCAACAATAGAAAAGGGTGGGACGTGAAGCAGAAAATAGACATAAAACGTGAAACGTGATACCATCCTGCGTTTCACGTTTTGTGTTGCACGTTTGGGATAGGGAGCGAAGCAAGCCTTCTTCTCCCCGGCCATTTTGCCTACCTTACACTCTCGGACGAGAAGAAAGGAAACGTAATGGAAGAAGAGATTGATCTGCGTGAATACGTCAAAGTACTGATCCGCCACTGGTGGTGGATCGTGGGGCTGGCGCTGGTGGCGGCAGCGGTGGCTTTCGTTGTCAGCCTGTTGCTGTCCCCCACCTACGAGGCCTCGGCTGTGGTGATGATCACGCAACCCCGCTACCAGATGCAGTTCGACCCCCGCTTCAAGACGGTGGAGCAATGGACGCCGGCGTACAAAGCCTTCCCCACCCTGGCGACCTCAGACGAGATATTACAAAACGTAATGGACGCTTATACGCCCTCCTCCGAGGCGTGCATCGAAGAGTGGACCCTGGGGACACTTTCGGGGATGGTCGAGGCGAGCTCGGAGGGCGATCCGAGCCTGGTGGTGCTCAGGGTACATTCCTGCTCTCCAGAGGACACCGCCAGCATCGCCAACACGTGGGCCGACATTCTGGTGCAGCGGGGCAACGAAATCTACAGCGAGAGGGAAGATGACGTAACGTTTTTCGAGGATCAGGTGGCCCAGGCCGAGGTGGTCCTGAACGAGGCCGACGAGGCGTTGATCGAGTTCCAGGCCCGCAACCAGTCCAGCATCGTCGGCGCCCAACTGAACTCTCTGCGCACGACGCAGTCCGACTACCTGGCCGACCAGCGTGCCATCGCCTACATCATGCAGGACATTCAGGGGCTGCGCCATCAACTGGCGCGGCAGCCAGACGACCAACCCACTTCCCTGGCCGACGGTCTTACTGCGCTCTTTCTACAGATCAAAGCCTTCGAGGCCCAGGCTTCCGTGCCCATCCAGTTGCAGGTCAGTAGCGCCGCATCTCTTTCGGACAAGAACCTGAACGAACAGATCGCCTTTCTGGACGACATGGTGGCCACGCTGGAGGCCAAGTCGTCTGAGATTGATGGACGGCTGGCGGAGCTGGAGCCGGAGACACTAAGCCTGCAGCAGCAAGTCCAAGAGATCCGGACGGAGGAGTGCCGGTTGACGCGCACCCGCGATCTGGCCAGTGAGACCTACCTGACACTGGCGCGGAAGCTGGAGGAGGCGCGCATCACGTCGCAGGAGGAGAACGGGGTATTGCAGGTGGGCAGTCACGCCGCCGCCCCGGAGAGGCCGGTCTCTCCGCGCAAGATGCTCAACACCGCCGTGGCGGGGGCGCTGGGCCTGATGCTGGGCGTCTTTGGAGCCTTCGCCATCGAGTGGTGGCAGGGAAGCGAGGAGACAGGGAGACAAGAGAACAGCGAGACGGAGGCATGATAAGGCGTCTGTGGTGGGCAGGCTTAGGCCTGGCCCTGACCCTGGCGATGGGACTCTGGCTGTGCCCGTATGCGTTGGCCCTGTACCACCTGGAGGCGGGCGGGCGGGCGCTGGAGGCGGCGCTGGTGCCGGTCTTCCCCGACCGGCTGGCACCGGAGCAGGTGGTGGACGCCGGGAGACTCGAAGCCGGGACGGCCCATTTGCAGGAGGCGCTCCATTGGGACCCGGGCAGTGTGCAGGCGCGACGCCTGCTGGCCCGGGTCTATCTCTCCCAGGGGCAGCCCGAGGCCGCGTTGAAGACTCTCCAACAGGCGTTGGCCGCGCGGGCGGCCAACCCGCTCCTGCACCTGGAGCTGGGAGACGTTTACGACGTCCTGGGGCAGACCGACGCGGCGATCGAGGCTTATGAGACCGGCGGCATCGGCTCGCGGGGTGTGCCGTTGGCAGCCAATTACCTGAAACTGGCCGAGGCGCAGGTGCAGGAGGACAGCGGCGACGTGGCCATTGTCCTGTGGCGCAAGACGCTGGCGACAGACCCCGGCAACCTGTACGCGCTCCACCGCCTGGCCCAGACCCACCGCCACCTGGAGGATGAGGAACACGCCGCTGCGTACGAAGAGCAACTGCGGTACTTTGACCTGCAGAGCGTGGCCATCCCGCTGGACTTCCGCCTGGCAGAGTACCAGGGGCAGGCGATGGTCGCGCTCGTCGAGGAAGGTATCTGGGAACAGGACACGCTGTTCAACGTGGTCTCCTACCAGGTGTGGCAGTTCGCCGAGGGCGTGCCCGGCCTGATGACAGAGCGGGTGCTGCAGACGCTGCTGGCGCAGTGGCCGGAGGACACAGACCTCTTGTTTTACCTGGCAGAACTCTATCATCGCCGGGGCGACCTGGATCGGGCAAAGGCGGCCTACTGGCGGGTGTTGGAAGTGGACGCGGAGTACGCGCAGGCGTATCTGCGCATGGGGGTGCTCCACGAAGCATGGGCGGAGGGGCAGACGGGGGAATAGGAAGACAGGGAGAGGGAGAGCAGAAATGCTGGGTCTTTCGGATTTCGCGTGGCGCTCCAAGCGGACGTGCCGTCCGCGTCCCACCTACGGGTGCAGGGCGTAACCCAATCCCAGATACGAGGACGACACGTCCCCTCTGAGCAAGTTAAAATCACCTACCACGCGAAATCCCAGAGAGCCAAAGTCATAAGAGGACAACCTTGCGAAGGTTTCGAGACAGATTTTGGGCCAAAAGAGCCTGCGTTTGGCAGGAACTGGACCAATTTCAGGGCACTTTGGAACCTTCGCAAGGTTAGCGCCGACTTTCAAGACACGCCCTCAGTACAAGCGACGGGCTCAGGGCAGGGGCCGGGGTGGAGGACGAGAGTTGCCGCGAGGCGGCATCGCTGCGGGATGGGCAACTGACACGTGCAGCCGTGTTGCTGTTTGGCAAAGAGCCACAGCGCTTTTACCCGTCGGCGCTGGTCAAGATCGGACGCTTTCGCTCGCCGGCTCTTATCGTGGATGACCGCGAAATCTATGGCACTCTCTTTGAGCAGGTAGACGGCGCGATGGGCTACTTTCGTGAGCACCTTGAGACCCGCTTCGAGTTTCGTGGTGAGCCTGCCCGGGAGGTCGTATGGGAATACCCGCTGGAAGCCCTGCGGGAAGCGATCACCAATGCCGTCTGCCATCGGGATCATCTGGATACCGGGCATACACAAGTGCGGTGATATGACGACCACCTCGTGTTTCTCAACCCCGGTGGGTTGCCGTCCCCGCTGCGCCTGGAAGACCTCAAAGGTCCGCATCGTTCGGTACCCCGCAACCGCAAAATCTCCGAAATGTTCTTCTACGTCGGCTGGATCGAGCCTGGATCGAGCAATGGGGCAGAGGTATCCAAAAGATGCTCGATGAGTGCGCGACAGCAGGCTTGCCCGAGCCAGATTTTGAGGAGAGTCAGGGAGCCTTGTGGCTCACGTTCCGAAAGGACATTCTGACCAAAGAGCACCTTCGTTCCCTGGGGCTGAACGAACGGCAAATCAGGGCGGTTCTCTGGGCGAAGGAAAAAGGTAGCATCACGAACCGGGAGTATCGCGAGTTGCTTGGTGTATCCAACTATACGGCTGCAATGGATTTAAAAGGCATGGTGGAAAAACAGATACTGGTGGCAGAGGGGATGGGACGGGGGCGATACTACCGGCTGGCAGTACAAACCTAACGATTGCCTAATGATTTCTAACGATTCGGCTCTCATCCCTCGCGCTGGGGCTGAAGGAGCGGCAGATAGAGGCACTGCGGTTGATGGTGAATGAGGGGTGGGAACTGAGCAACAAGGAATATCGAGAGATGTTCGATGTCAGCAACGCCACTGCCTACACCGACTTGAGTCAGTTAGTGGATCTAGGATACGTCCATCTGTCATAACTTAACGGCCTCCAAGATTTGCGGCGTTTCCGGGCTGATCGGGTCAGGTTTTTTATTGCGCAGTCGCTTGACCACGCCTAAGTCGCGGTTCTCCGGTGCAGCGAG
>JAUXFI010000022.1 GCA_030620125.1 Anaerolineae bacterium | reverse complement strand
TATCCGCTGCGGCAATGGATGAATAGCAAATAGGCGGATAGGGATGGACGCATCCGCTTATCCGCTCCCATCTGCTGCGGCAACGGATGGACAGCAAATAAGCGGATAGGGATGGACTCATCTGCTTATCCGCTCCTATCCGCTGCGGCAATGGATGAACAGCAAATAAGCGGATAGGGATGGGCTTATCCGCTTATCCGCTCCCATCCGCTGCGGCAACACTCAACCACAGGAGACAGCAAATGCGCAAAGAACCCAAAGATGCAATTCAGGACGCACCCTGGCTCCAACATACCTACAAGATCATCGGTCTGGCCATGGAGCTCCACAACGAACTTGGGCCCGGACATCGAGAATCGGTTTACCACAACGCGATGGCAGCCAAGTGCGGGCAAGCAGATCTCAATTTCGAAGACGAGCCTTTCATTCCTGTCACCCTGGACGATGGCACAGTTGTCGGGGGCAACAGCCCTGACCTGGTAGTCGAACAGATTGTCATCGTTGAACTCAAAGCCCGCTCACACCTGATGACCAACGACGATGTGGCGCGTATCATCGGCTACTTTGCCGCGTTGCCGCAATGCCCGGTGGCGTTGTTCATCAACTTTGGCCGTCCGCGCTTGGAGTATCATCGCTTACTTCCGCCCAAAAAGGTCAAGGCGTTCCAACGCGAAAAGTGGGGTAAGCCGGTCAAATAGTTCTATTACGGCAGCGGATGGACAACTGATAAACGGATGGGAAGCACACAGTATTTGCTTATCTGCTCTCATCCGTTGCGGCAAGATAGATGCAACAATAAACAGGTAAAAGGCGCGGCACATCCGCTTATTCGCTCCCATCCGCTGCCGTAAAGATTGGATAAAAACGCCATGCCACCACAACAAGTCCTCATCCTGGCGATGACCAAAATGCTCAGCGGCATCTGCACGGCCGGGTTCACCCGCGAGCCCAATCCTGTCACCGGCCTGCGCTGGGTGCGCCCGGTGCGCGGGTTCGACACCATCTTGCAGGGAGACATGACCGATGCCGACGGTCGCCTGGTGCAGTGCAGCGATGTGGTCGAGTTAAACCTGATCGCGCCGCGTCCCGCCCCGCCCCACGTCGAGGACTGGCTCGCCGACTTTGTCCGTCACCGGCCACGGCTGCTGCGCCGGTTGGAGGGGGAGAAGCGGGCCGCTTTCTTCGCCAGGTATCTCGACCAGGCCCCGGAAGACGTGCTCGTGCACTACACCCGTTCGCTCTGCCTGGTGCAACCGGAGCAGGTGTGGGCGCGCTTCTCGTTGGATAGCTACTCTGGCAAGTACGAAACGCGGATGGGCTTCTTGCTGCCGGGCGACGTCAACCGGCACCGCGCCGCGAGCAGGCGCGGCATCTCTGTGACCGACCTCAAGTGGCGAGCGCTGGGCCGGGCCTGGTTGGGGGAGAAAGGCGGCCACTTGATGCTGGAGCAAGACGCGCTCCACGAGCGGTTGAACGCCAAAGCCATCTATCTGGCGGTGGGACTGGGCCGCAAGTGGCAGGAGGAGTATTGGCCGCTCGTCGTTGGTGTGCACGTTGTGCCGGATTATGAGTAGAGAATAGAGATTGGAGAATTGCGAATGGGCGGATGGGCGAATGACAAGTAAACAAATGACAAATGTGTTGGCCGAGTTGGAGGTGACTCCTCGCCAGAGCGTTGGACTGGCAGGCAATCAGCGCAGCCGCCTGCTCAACTTTCTCTTGCGCTGGGAGCGCGTCGAGGAGCTTTGTGTCTGCCTGGACGTGCTCATCCCGGCCAATCCCAGGCTGGTCTCGCTGCTCGACCTGCGCGTGAAGGCTTTCCTGGCGCAGGATCGGCCCGACGACGCGCTTCCGGTGATGCAGGGGCGAATCGAGCGCAAGACCTCCCTCACCGCCCGCGCGCTCCTGGCCCGCGTCTACCTGGCCCGGAGCGATGTAGACACCGCCCACCAGATCGCCCGCGTTCTGGTCGAGGAACAGCCGGATAGCGTGACGGCCTGGGGGCTGCTGGGCGAGGTTGAGTTGGCCCGGGGCGATACGGATGCTGCGCTGGCCGCCTACCGCCGACAGAACGAGCTGCGCCCGCAGAGCCGCGCCTACCTGTTGGGAATGATCGCCTTTTACCAGGCCCGCGACGACCTAGTGACCGCCAGCGGCTACGCCGTGCGTCTCCTGCGCACCGGAACCGACGAAGCGCCGCTGCCCATCACCTACCTGCGCCGGTTGCGCGACTACTTCCGCGCCAGCGGGGAGGAGACCCGCGTCGCTGACCTGGAGGCCGAGCTACCGCGCCGCTACGCCGACGAGCTGGCCGAACTGCGAGCCGCACTTTTGCCAGACTACCGGCCGCGACCTGTCCCTGTGCCGCGCCCTGTGGAGGGGGTGGAAGAGAAGAAACCTCCACCAGCCGAATCTCTTCCCACTTTCGACCAGATACCCGTCTCCGAGGAGGAGCGGGAGCGCATCGCGGACGCCGCCCGGCGGCTCTTTGGCTTCGAGACGCTCCTGCCTGGCCAGTTGGAGACTATCGCCTGTGTCCTGCGCGGCGAGGATGTGCTGACCATCCTGCCGACCGGCGGCGGCAAGTCGCTCTGTTACCAGCTTCCGGCGCTGTTGGCTGAACGGGGCACGACGTTGGTCATTTCGCCGCTCATCGCGCTGATGAAGGATCAGGTGGACTCGCTGCCGGCCGGGCTGCGGGGCCGGGCGACCACCATCAACAGTAGTCTGGAGAGGGACGCGCTGCGCCGGCGGCTGGAGCAAGTCACAGATGGAGGCTATCGTCTGGTCTACGCTGCCCCGGAGCGGCTGCGCCAGCCCCCTTTCCTGCACGCGCTGCGGCGAGCAGGCGTGGACCGGCTGGTGATTGACGAGGCGCACTGCGTCAGCGCGTGGGGCCACGACTTTCGGCCCGACTACCTCACCATCGGGCGGGCCAGGCAGGCGCTGGGCGACCCACCGCTCCTGGCGATGACCGCGACGGCTCCGCCTCGCGTACAGCGCGACATCCTCCACCACCTGGGCCTTATGCGCGTCATCGCCGGCGACGTGACCCGTCCCAACCTGCAACTTGAGGTCTTTTACGCCCGCAACGCCGACGACAAGTTGCGCCGCCTGTTGGCTTTCTGCCGGGCCGAATCCGGCAGCGGCATCGTCTACGCCGGCACCCGCGCCCGTTGCGAGGAACTGGCCGCGCTGCTGCGTGAACGTGGCATCGTCGCCGGTCACTACCACGCCGGCATCGCCAACCGCGCCGGGGTGCAGGATGACTTTATGGCCGGTCGCATCCGCGTCGTCGTGGCGACCATCGCCTTTGGCCTGGGCATTGACAAGCCGGATATTCGCTTCATCGTTCACTTTGTCCCGTCCAACTCGCTGGAGGCGTACTACCAGGAGGCCGGCCGGGCCGGGCGCGATGGGTTGCCCGCCCGTTGTATGCTGATGTACGCCTCCTCGGATCGGGCCACGCTGACTCGCCGCGCCCGCCGGGACGTGTTGCCCGTCGAGTTCCTGCGGGCTGTCTACGCCGCCGTCAAACGCCGCCTGTCGTTGGGGTCGGTCCCCGACCGTGCCCCTGGCAGAGTTGCGGCGGCGGACCTGGAGCGTGACCTGCAGGCCGACAGGACGCGCATGCGGGTCGCCTTGAGCTTGCTGGAGGAGGTGGGCCTCTTGCGGCGCGGCCCCGACTTTCCGCGCACCGCCGTTGTCCGCCTGACGGCAGTTGAGCAAGATGCTACCTTGCCCGACGAATTGGCGGCCTTCTGCCAGGCTGCCCGGTTGCGGCCCGGTCAATCTCTGACCCTGGACCTGGCGGAGGTGGCGCGGCGGGCCGAGTTGCCTCTTGGGGACATGGAGCGGCGGGTGTTGGAGTGGGCCGACGATGGTTGGCTGGCCTATCACTCTGCCGGGCGTGACTGGCTGCTGGAGTTGCTGCCACCGCCTGCGGACGCCACCGAGCGCGTTGCCACGCTGCTGGAGCGGTACGAGACCATCCAGGCCCAGCGCGTGGACGAGATTACCGCTTATGCCCGGACTTTGCGCTGCCGGCATGGTCACCTTAACGCCTACCTGGGGGGGCGCGTCATTGAGCGCTGCACTGCTTGCGATAATTGCATCGAAATCCAGTCGTCGTTGGACGCCGGCCTGCCCGACGAACGGGAACAGTATTTGACCATCCTGCGCTGTGTGTCGGCCGCGCCGTGGAGCTGGGGGCGGCGCAGTCTGACGCGCATCCTGCGCGGCGATAACCAGTCCCCGTCCAGAGCCCGCGACCACGCCGGTTTCGGGGCGCTGGCCTTCCGTTCGAACACGGCCGTCGAGCGCATGCTGAATGTCTTGGAGAGCGGCGAGTTCCTGCAGGCACGGCATCTCGATCACGGCGGCGTCGTGCTCGACCTCACACCGGCAGGCAAAGCGGCGCTGCAAGACCCAACTGCGTTGGATAGCCTGGCCGGTCCGGCGGAGGAGCCGCCGCCACGCAAGCCGTCCAGGCAATCGTCCAAAAAAGATGGGGCGGGTTGATTCCGCCGTGCACGATGAAAAAGGGTGGCTCTTTGGGATTTCGCGGGGTCAGAGTGTTGGACTCCCTAACTTGTTGGGGGTGCGGCGCGAAGACCCCGAACAAGTTCAGGACTCCGCTACATCATGCACGCAAACTCCCAAAGACCCAAAAGGGTAAGCGTTCGGGCCACCTTCCCGGAAGCTGAAAATTGGCCGTCTGGTGAACCCAAACTCGCTGGACGACTCGTATCTTTGCAAGACTTGTCCCGTTGGAGCTTCCGGGAAGGTAAATCCAAGTACCCCCTGAACGGTTACGAAAAAGGAGGGCGTAACATTGGCCAGGATGATAGATGAAGGGTTCCAGTTATTTCTCGATAGCTTGATCCCTGGCGAGGATGAGTCGTATGTCGCTGAGGGTTATCGGGAGGACATCAAGGAGTGTCTGAACGACAATTTTGGGTTGTACGCATTTTTTCCTGGCGGTTCGTTCCTGAATGGCACGAGCATCCGTGGATGTAGTGGTGTAGACTATTTCGCCAGTGTAGATTTCGACAGTATACCGGACGACTCGGCCTCGTTCATGGCCAATGTGAGCGATGCTCTCGACAGGCGCTTTCCGAACACGGGTGTGGCTGTGAGAACTCCTGCCGTCGTAGTGCCTCTTGGCGTAGAGGGCAATGAGGCTGTTAGCATTATCCCGGCAAGGTTAGCGGGACAAACCAGTGACGGCTATCACGTCTATGCGATTGCCGACGGCGCAGGTGGTTGGATGAAGTCCAGCCCAGATGCCCATAGCGCATACATTGCGGCTGTAGACCACGAACTCGATGGCAAGTTGAAGCCGCTTATTCGTTTTCTGAAGGCGTGGAAGTATTTTCGAACTGTCGCCATCTCGTCTTTTTATCTCGAGTTGCGGTGTACGGAGTATGCCTCTGGTGAAAAGATGATCGTTTACAGCGTGGACTTTCGCAGCGTGTTAGAGGTGCTGTGGGATGATCAGCTTGCGGATATGTATGACCGGGAGGGTATATCAGGTCGTGTCTCTGTGCGGTCGGCCGGCATTGACAAGGAAACGGCTATTTCCAAACTCAGATCCGCGCTCTATCACTCTGGTAGGGCGCAGGAGACTGCAGCAGAGGGAGACATTGAGGAAGCGTTCCGGTATTGGAACAGGGTTTTTAACGGACGCTTTCCGGCTTATGGGTAACAGCCTCCCTCACCAAAGTTGTCCTCGACCAGCGCCGCCAGTGCCTCCAGTGCCTGCTCGGCGTCGTCTCCCTCGGCGCGGATGGTGATCACCGTTCCCTGCTCTGCCCCCAGCGTCAGCACGCCCAGGATGCTCTTGGCGTTCGCTTCTCGCTCGCCATGCGCGATTTGTACGTCGCAATTGAACTTTTTGGCCGTTTGAACGAGCAGCGCGGCGGGCCGGGCGTGCAGGCCTACTTTGTGGTGAATGGTCAGTGTGATGTCTGGCATAGTTGCGTCCTTTGTGTCGGGTCACGCTCAAAGGCAATCTCGCCCCCCACCAGCGTCAGCACAGGCCGCAGGCTGCCGTCCAGCAACACGACGTCGGCATCGTGGCCGGGGGCCAGGCGGCCCTTGCGCAGCCCTAGCACGCTGGCTGGAACGCGGGTGGCCGGTACTAGTGCCCGCTCAAGCGGCAGCCCCACCAGGTTGACCAGGTAACGCACGCCGGTATCCAACAGCGCGTGCGCCCCGGCGATGGTGCCGTCCTCCAGGAGGCAGGAGCCGTCCCGGACAAAGACCGGCTTGTGCTCCCACTCGTACTCGCCGTCGGGCAGACCCGCCAGCGGGGCGGCGTCGCTCACCAATGCTACCCGCTCCAGCCCCTTGACACGCAGCAGGATCGCCATTGCCGCCGGGTGGACGTGCACGCCGTCGGCGATCAACTGGGCCACGATCTCGTGCAAGTACATCACGGCCCCGACGACGCCAGGCTCGCGGTGGTGAAGCGGGCGCATGGCGTTAAAGGTGTGGGTGGCGTGTGAAAGCCCCAACTGCACTGCCTGGGCCACCTGCTCAAAGGTCGCGTCGGAGTGGCCGATGGCGGGGACAACGCCCGTCTCGATCAGGCGCGGGATGCAGGCCATCGCCTCGCCTACTTCTGGGGCAAAGGTGAGCAAACGGATGTACCCCCTGGCTGCCTGTTGAAATGCCTGGAAACTCTCCCAGGTCAGCGGCTCGAACCGCGCGGGGGTGGCCATTCCGGGCCAGGCCGGGGACAGGAACGGCCCTTCCAGGTGGATGCCCAGGCATTGGGCGCCACGCGGCGGCGAGTCCAGTACCGCGGCCATTGTTTCCAGAGCGGCGAGGGTCTCGTCGCGGGGCAAGGTCAGTGTCGTGGCGAGGAATGCGGTCACGCCGAAGGTGGGCAGGGCGCGGATCACGTGAGGGAGGCCCGGTCCCATAGCGTCGTGGCCCAGCAGCCCGTGGATGTGCATGTCAATCAGGCCGGGCACGACGGCCATGCCGTCTGCCTGGATGAGCTCGGCGTCGGGCGGTACCGGCGTTGCGCCGGCCGGCCCTACGGCTGTGATGGTGTCTCTCTCTACGAGCACTACGCCCGGCGCGATGACCTCGTCGGGAGTGTGGACAGTTCCATTGATGATGGCTTTCATTCTTCAATGGATGATAGCACAAGCGCGGTTCTGGTCAAGCCTGCCATGCCGCAAGTTGTTGCTGCCAGGGCGTTCTTGGCGGACTTGCCTTTTGAGTTTATGCAAAGTATACTATAATAGAGTTGGAAAACGGATGTAACGATAGGGGAATAGGTGATGCAGACACAGGTTGAAGAGTTCCTTCACTTTATAGCAGTTGAAAGAGGTTACTCGAAACATACCATCGCGGCCTACCGCAACGACCTCACCCAGTTCTTGACATACCTGGCAGGCGAAGATGTTTTCTCCTGGCAAGAGGTAGAGCGGGCACATATCATGAATCACATTGCGTATTTGAAGGAGCGTGAGTATGCTCCTTCGACGGTAGCCCGCAAGGTCGCGGCTGTCAGGTCGTTGTTCCATTTCCTGGTTGCCGATGGTGTGCTCCAGGACGACCCCACCGCTGCGGTGGACGCACCCCCGGTGGACAAGCATCTCCCTCGTCCTCTGAGCGCAGAGGAGATGGCTCGCCTGCTGGCCGAACCGACAAAGTCCAACACGCCCAGGGCGCTGCGAGACTGGGCTTTGCTCGAGTTGATGTACGCGACCGGCATGCGGGCCAGCGAGATCGTCGGGCTTGAGATGGTCTCGGTGGACCTGAAAGCCGGGACAGTGCGCTGCCTGGGCAAGGGGAACAAAGAGCGTATCCTGCCGCTGTACGAGCGTGCGCGCGAAGCGCTCAACGCTTACCTGGAGGACGGTCGCGCCAGGTTGCTGCGGGGGCGGGATGAGGCGGCATTGTTCGTCAATCACCGAGGACGATCCTTGACCCGACAGGGTCTCTGGATGATCGTCAGAGAATATGCGGTAGCCGCCGGTGTCGAACGTAATGTTACCCCTCACACATTTCGTCACACTTTCGCCACCCATATGCTTGATGGGGGGGCAGGGCTGCGTGAGGTGCAGCAACTGTTGGGCCACGCCAATATCTCTAGCACGCAGGTCTACACCAAGGTTTCCACCCAGCGCAAGCGAGAGGTCTACGACGAGGCTCACCCGCGAGCGTAGCCGAAGGGCAATTTCGTAAGGAGGTACAGATGAGTTACGTGGAGGAATTGCTGGCACGCAACGAGCGCATCGTGCGTGTCGCTCATGATCATTGGATCGCATTGCTACCCGCGATTCTGGTTGACAGCGCGGTCGTCGTGGTCATCATCGGACTTTCGACGCTGGGAATCATCCTCTCCCCGCCGTGGACGTGGTTTGCTCTGCTGTTGTTACTTGCGCCCATCGCTCACCTTGCGCTCCGCCTCTGGGCGTGGTGGAACACGCAGTACATTATCACCAATCGCCGTATTCTCCAGATCACAGGGGCGGTCAGCAAGCGAGTATCCGATACCTCGCTGGAGAAAATCAACGACATTGTGATGGAACAGTCGGCGCTAGGTCGTATGCTCAAGTATGGCGATCTCGAAATCATCTCTGGCTCCGAGAGCGGCATTGACGTCTTCCTCCGCATCGCTGATCCCATTGAGTTCAAGAAGGAACTGCTCAATCAGAAGGAAGCGCTTGCCAACCCAGATGTTTTTGATAAGCGGGCGGGGCGCGCGCCGGATAACGTGCCCGATGCCGCCGACATCCCTGAACTGATCGCTGGGCTCGATGAATTGCGTCAAAAGGGCGCTATCACCGACGCAGAGTTTGAAGAGAAGAAACAGCAACTGTTGACCAGGATTTAGAGCCGAACCAGAGGGCACGGTCAGAGACCTGCCCCGGCTTTTCTTTTATCTGCCCCAGCGGTTTTCTAGATGAACGCCTGGGGTCATAGGTGAGGAGGTACTTGTGCCTGAATTTTTCTTACGATCACACTTTGAGGCCGCCGCTGCGACGATACGAGAGCGAACCCTGCTTGAACCCGAGATTGGCATGATCCTTGGCTCTGGTCTCAATCATCTGGCTGATGCGATTGAGGATAGCGTTGTCATCCCCTATATGGAGATACCTCACTTCCCCGTCGCGACCGTGGAGGGTCACGTTGGCCGATTGGTCGTTGGGCGGCTGGAAGGGCGAGCCGTGGTGGTGATGCAGGGACGCGCCCACTATTACGAGGGCTATTCGATGGCCGAGATCGCCTTCCCCGTGCGTGTGATGCAGGTCTTGGGGATTGAGACGCTGATCGTCACCAACGCAGCCGGCGGCCTCAATCCCGAGTTCCACGTGGGAGACGTGATGCTCATCACCGATCACGTCAACTTGATCGGGATGGGCGGGTTGAACCCGCTGCGCGGCCCCAACCTCGACGAGTTTGGCCCGCGCTTCCCTGGCATGTCGGATGCGTATGACGTCCAGTTGCGGGAGCTTGCCAGGCAGGCCGCCAGCGAGGCAGGCGCGCTTTTGCGGGAAGGGGTGTACGTTGGCCTGGCTGGGCCCAGTTTCGAGACGCCGGCCGATCTGCGGTTTCTGCGCCTGATTGGGGCAGATGCTGTGGGCATGTCCACTGTTCCAGAGACCACCGTCGCCCGGCACGGCGGCATGCGGGTGATGGGGCTTTCTGGCATCAGCAACGTTCTGCCGGTCGAGGGCGCACCGCTGGTGGAGACGAGCCACGAAGAGGTGCTGGAAGCTGGTCGCATGTTGGTGCCACGGCTGGAGGTTATCATTCGTGGGGTGTTAAAGTCATATTGAGGGTACTATGACGATTCTCTTCCAGCGGTTGGTCGAGTATGCCTGGATTTTCTACGTGGCGTGTGGTATCGGTATCATCGTCTACGTGGTGCGTATGTTGGCTGCTCGGCGGGAACGGGACCTGGCAATGTTCACGCTCGAACGGGAAACGGCCACCGTCGGAATCGCGCGGGCCTGGATGATGATCCTGGTCTTTGTCGTCATTGGGGTCTTTGTTTTTGCCAGCACTACTTTTGTTCTGCCCAACATGCCTTTCTACAGCGCGGAGGGTCCACCTTTGACGCCCACGTTGGTGGCTGGCGTCGAGCCTTTCACTCCCACTCCTACTCTCACTTTCACTTCCACTCTCACTTCCACTTCTGGCCTCACGACGGAGCTACCGGTGCTAACTCCGGGCCCACTGACCACGAGCGAGCCAGTTCCCACAATTCCTACGCCGGAGGCAACCGAGACGCCCGCTGTGACGCCAACCGATACGCCGGAGGCGGTTGTCACTTCGGGCGATACGTACGTCCGCTTTGGCGATTTTGCGGCGCTGGTCAGCTACAGCCTGCCGGCTGCCGAGGTCACCACGGCGCAGCCTCTACTGCTCACTCTTTACTGGCAAGCGTTGGAGGGGACCAGCCCGACGGACTGCATGGTGTTTACCCACTTGCTGTCGGAGGATGGCCGTCTTATCGCGCAGCACGACGGCACTCCTGCCGGTGGAACTCGTCCTACCACCGGTTGGGTTGCCGGCGAGACCGTCATAGACCTTCACGCGATGGCTTTCCAGGATGCGGCCTACATTGGGCCGGCGAGAATCGCGATTGGCCTGTACGATTCGAGCAGCGGACGGATCTTGACTGAAACAGGTAGCGATTACGTCTTCCTGCCCATTACGATCAACGTCGTTCCCCAGTGACCGTCCGCGCAGTGAACGACCGGGCAAACCCCGGCTCTCGTCAAGAGCCGGGGTTCTTTGATTGCGTTCCGCCCCATTTCGGGTACAATAGACATGGTTGAGTAAAATGGTTGAGCAGTTGAAACGGCTGGTTACGCTGGCTCTCGTGGTCACTATACTTGTGCCCCTCCTGCCGCTCAGGACGGCTCGTGCCCAGGAAGGGGACGACGTGGCGCGGCTGATGGAGCGCATGTCCAGCGCGGCCAAGGTTGGGCAACTCTTCCTGGTCACTTTTCCTGGAGCCGAGGTCACCGAGGGCGCGCTCATCGCAGATCTGATCCGCGATTATCACGTCGGCGGGGTGGTGCTTTTGCCTGACAACGGGAACATTGTCAACGAGGGCGACACTCCCACGCAGGTGGCTACGCTGGTTGGTCAACTTGAGGAGACTGCCTGGGCTGCGACGCAGCCGGTGACCGAGACGTTGGCCGAGGAAAGAGTTCCCCCAGGCCCCTTCATTCCCCTCCTTATCGCCGTGAACCAGGAGGGCAACGGCATACCCTTCACCAGCATCATCAACGGGATGACCCCGCTGCCCTCCGAGATGGCGCTGGGCGCTACCTGGAATCCGTCCTACGCCGAGACCGCAGGCCAAATTGCGGGACATGAGCTACGTGCTCTAGGCGTCAACATGCTGTTGGGGCCGTTGCTGGACGTGCTCGAAAACCCACGCCCTGAAAGCGCCGGTGACCTGGGGGTGAGAGCCTTCGGAGGTGAGCCGTTCTGGGTGGGTCAGATGGGGCAGGCATATATCCGTGGCGTCCACGAGGGAGCCGAGGGACAGGTGGCGGTAGTAGCGAAACATTTTCCTGGCCTGGGGGCGTCCGATCGTTCGCTCGAGGAAGAGGTCTCCACCGTGCAGCGCACGCTGGAGAAACTGCGGCAGATTGACCTGGCTCCCTTTTTCGCCGTGGCCCAGGCTGAGGACCCGCTGGCGCGCCCGGACGGGTTGATGGTATCTCACATCCGCTTTCGGGGGCTGGAGGGTGGTCGTTTCGTCACCACCCGCCCGGTCAGCGTGGACAGCCAGGTGCTGCAGCGACTGCTGGGGTTGCCGGAACTGGCTACCTGGCGCGAGGAGGGTGGGGTGACCGTCTCTGACGGGTTGGGCGTGCGCGCACTGCGCCGCTTCTACGACCCCAGTGAGCAGAGTTTCAACAGTCGCCGCATCGCCCAGGAGGCGTTCCTCGCCGGTAACGACATCCTGCTCCTCTCCCAGTTCGCGCTTGGCGACGACTGGGAAGAGCAGATCGCCAACATCGAGTCCACGATCACTTTCTTCCGCGAAAAGTACGACACGGATCCCTCGTTCCAGGTGCTGGTGGACGCGGCCGTGGCGCGCATATTGCGGCTCAAACTCACGCTCTACTCCGGCACGTTCAGTCTCGCCGCCGCACAGCCGGACGTGGAGGCAGCCGGTGAACAGGTGGGGCTGCAGCAGGAGATTGTTTCAGCCATTGGTCGCGGCGCTATCACGCTGCTCTCCCCGCCCTCGCCTGACCTGGCCCCTTCCCCTCCAACTCCTGACGATAACATTGTCATCTTTACCGACAGTCGAGAGGGGCAACCCTGTGCCACCTGCGCCCCTGTGCCCTACATTGATCCTCTCGCGTTGCGCAACACCATCGTGAGGCTCTATGGCCCCAATGCGACGGGGCAGATCAACCCGGCGTTGGTGACCAGTTTCACCTTTGACCAACTGGAAGAGTACCTGAGCGCGCCGCCTCCGACCCCCGCGCCGACCCCCGCGCCCGGGGAAGTCGCCACGCCGATTCCGCCTGGCCTCGTCGAGGCGACATTGCAAAGGGCCGACTGGATCATCTTTGCCATGCTCAACCCGACCAGCGATCCGCCCCAGTCAGAAGTGGTGCGGCGCTTTCTGGCCGAGCAAGCCGATGCGCTACGCCATCCATACCTGATCGTGCTGGCTTACGACGCTCCGTACTATCTGGTCGCGACCGAGATCAGCAAACTGAGCGCTTACTACGCGGCCTATAGCCGGATAGAGCCTTTCATTGAGGCCTCGGTGCGGGCGCTGTTCGGGGAGTCTGCGCCGGTGGGAACTCTGCCGGTAAGTGTAACCGGCATCAACTATGATCTGCTAGTTCAGACCTCTCCCAACCCTGAGCAAGTCGTCACGCTCTATTACGATATCGGCGAGCCGCCCGAGGAAGGTCAGCCGACGCCGGAGCCGACCGAGGAGGGCCAGCCAACGCTGGAGTCTCCCAGGCTGGAGGTTGGCGACAAGTTGAGGTTGCGCACTGGAGTGATCGTTGACCACAATGGCCATCCGGTGCCCGACGGTGCTCCTATCCAGTTCATTTTCACGTATCCACAGGAAGGGCTGGAACACACGGTCGTGGAAAGTACTCGTGGTGGCGTGGCCGAAACGACGTATACGCTGGAGCGAACAGGCCAACTCGACATCTCTGTCCAGGCGGACCCTGTGCCACGCACAATCTGCCTGCAGATCACGATCCAGGAGGGGGAGCCAGCCATTATCTGGACACCGACGCCGCTGCCCACAGCGACGCTCCCACCGACGCCGACGCCGACGGCAGAGCCGGAACCCGCGCCCGAAGAGACGCCGACTAGTACACCTGGTCCGGGAAATGGGGAAGAAGATATTCCCCCTGCCGACGATGGGGTCGGGTTACTGGACCTGGCCTTGGCGCTGTTCGGCGTCCTGATCGTCGGCGGAATGGGGTACTCCGTCGTACGCCTGAGGAACGAGCCGGTTACCTGGGCCTTGCGCCTGGCGCTGTGGAGCGTGATAGGCGGACTGGTGTCATATCTGGCCTACGCTCTGCGTTTGCCGGGAGTGGCATGGTTGCGAGATCAGGCCGGCGCGTGGGCGGCGTGGTGGACGGCGTTGCTTGGCGGCGGGGTGTCGCTGTTCATTGCGTGGACTGTCATCCAGAGGAGACGGCCCGAATAGAGGTCTACAAGCCTGCAAGCGGCCAATTGTCAACTGCTGACGGCTGGCTGCCAACGGCTAGTTCAGAGCGGTCACCAATGCTGCGAGGACGAGTATCACTCCGGTGAATGCCAGCAGGCCACGGTTTTCGATCACCGCCTGCAGCCACTCTCCTTGCGCGGGGACCAGGGGAAGCAAGGAAGAGGGGATGGGATTGGCGTGCAATAGTTCGCGAAATGCTGCCGCGTTCGGTGGACGTGGATCGGGATGCATGGCGATGGCCGCCAGGATGGCGCGCTCTGTGGCAGGAGAGATGCGTGGATTGATCGCTCGCGGGAACACGTGCACGTTGGGATCGAGGAAACGTTGCTTGGCATCTGCTGGAGGTTGATTGGTCAATAGATGGTAGAGCGTGGCGCCGAGCGAGTAAATGTCGGAACGGATGTCGGTGTGACCGGCGTCCCCACCATATTGCTCCAACGGGGTGTAGGCGACGGTTCCCCGGCCTTGCAGGACGGTGATGGTGCGGGGGTCGTTCGCCGCCAGCAATTTGACCAGCCCAAAGTCCACCAGCTTGATCAGTCCTTCGGGGGTCAGCTTGATGTTGGCCGGCTTGATGTCGCGGTGGAGCACGGGTGGATCCTGGTTGTGGAGGTATTCCAGCGCATCACACAGTTGATCGGCCCACTTGAGTACCTTGCGCTCGTCGAGGAACTCGTCCTTGCGGCGTTTCTCCTCTATCAGTTGACGCAGGTCCTGCCCGCCGACGAAATCCATCACCAGGTATTCCCGCTGGCCCTCGGTGAATGTATCGGAGACCTTGGGGAGATTGGGGTGGTCCAGCCGCGCCAGGGTGGATGCCTCGCGGCGGAACTGTTCCTGGGACTGGGCCAGCGCCTCCGGCGTGGCGTCGGGATCCGGGCAAGCTTCTTTGATCGCGCAGATGCGGCCTTCCAGGCGCAGGTCTTCGGCGCGGTAGACGGCGCCCATACCCCCCTGGCCGACGGGCGCGACGATTTTGTACCGTCCACGTAGGACGGTTTCAGGTGCAAGCGGGCGGGCCATAGATTCTCTTCTTCACTCCATTGCGGCTACGTTTCATCATAAGCGAGAAAGGCCATTCTGTCAAGGAGGTTAGTCATGGCGCGACAGGACATGCCGTTGCTCATCGTCTACGAGGGAGCATTGGAAGGGCAGCGCTGGATCGTGGACCGGGATTGCGTGATCATCGGGCGAGGGTCCGATTGCGACGTTGTGTTACCGGACCGGCAAGTCTCGCGCCACCACATCCAGATTGAGCGGGACGACGGTGGTTACTTGTTGCGCGACCTGGGGAGCAAGAACGGCACGTGCGTCAACGGCGAGGAGGTGCGCGATAGGACCTACCGCCTGAAGGATGGGGACGAGATACAGATCGCCTTGTGCGTCAAAATGGGTTTCGTCGGCGCCGACGCGACGCTGCCGTTGGAATCGAGCGGGCCCAACAGGGGGCTGCACATTGACAAAGCAGCCAGGAGGGTCTTTATCGGTGGGCACGAGTTGACTCCGCCTCTATCGCTGGCTCAGTATAGGCTGTTGGAGTTGCTGCTCGACCACGGAGGCAAGGTGGTTTCGCGGGACGAGATTGTGATGG
>JAUXFI010000128.1 GCA_030620125.1 Anaerolineae bacterium | reverse complement strand
CCACTTGGCGACGACGGAGTCCCGAACTTGTTCGGGTGCGCCCCACACAGCAGATCAAAACTGCCCCAACAAGTTGGGGACTCCCCACAACCTAGAGTTCTCCGACAGCCTGCTAGACCTGCAAGCACTGCAGAGTCTGGTGCGAGAGAAGTGTTATTCGGTCCGTTCTCATGCCGTTGATCACATGTTCAAAGAGGATTTTGGTGAACGTCACATCGTCGAGGCGATTCTGACAGGTCAGGTGCTGGAAGAGTATCCAGAGGATTGTCGTATCTTCTCAATACCTTGGGGCAAGGGCAGCGTAGGGCGGTTTTGCTAACCGCCACTGGCTAATTTCTAATTATGCGATTATTAAGGTGCTGGTCAAACCTAATGATGGTGGGCAATGTCTGGGAGTGATGCGGCAGCCGCTGGGGCTGGGATTGGCAACAGCCCGACTTTGGCTATCCCTATGTCCCGGATGATGGCCGCGAGGAGTTGGAGGATGATCTGGAGCGGCCCTCCCTGCGTGTGCTGCGTGGCGGTTCCTGGCACGACTACCAGGGCAGCGCCCGCTGCGCCTCCCGCCGCGGGCCCCGTCCCGGCCACTGGGGCGACGGCGTGGGGTTTCGTTGCGCCAGGGTCTCTCCATAGATTAGGTCATCTGTCATCTGTCGTTTGTCATCTGTCATTTTGCCTAATCCGCGCGAAGCGCGGTCGCGAGTGGTGAAAAACAAAGTTTTCGCGTAGCAGAACTCGGATCACAGGACAACAACGGATTATCCAGAACATATTTTGAGCATCCAATATCCAATATCCAATATCCAACATGAACCGTTCCAACAGCCCAACTTCTCTCACAACCGCCGGCGTCCTCGTCGTCGCGGCCTACGTGGCCGCGCAGATGCTCTCCGACGTGCTCAGCCTCAAGATCGCGCTGGTGGCTGGCTTCAGCATAGACGTGGGCACCTTCGTCTATCCCTTCACCTTCACGTTGCGCGACCTGGTGCACAAACTGCTCGGTCGGGCCGCCGCCCGCGTCGACATCGTCGCCGCTGCGGTCATCAACCTGCTGATGGCGGGATTATTCGCTTTCGCCGCCTGGCTCCCGCCCGACTCCACCTGGGAGCTACAGCGCGAGTTCGCCGCCGTCCTCACTCCCGTGTGGCGCATCGTCATCGCCTCCATCGTGGCCGAGATTGTCAGCGAGTTCGCCGACACCGAGATCTACCACCTGTGGGTCACGCGGGTGACGCGCCGCTACCAGTGGGCGCGGGTGCTGGTCAGCAACAGCATAAGCGTGCCGCTGGACAGCCTGATATTTTGCTGGGGCGCGTTCGGTGGCCAATTGCCCATCACGACGGTGTTGTCCATCTTTTGGGCCAACGTCATCGTGAAGGGAGCAGTCACGTTGATGAGTTTGCCGGGGATTTATCTGGTACCTGAGCGGGAGATAGAGATGGAGAGACAAGGTGATAATGACTGAAACAGAATCCTACAGTCTTAACGAGACCCCTCCGGGCCACCGCTCCGGCTTCGTTGCGGTCATCGGACGGCCAAACGTCGGCAAGTCCACGCTGATGAACCAAATCGTGGGGCAGAAAGTGGCCATCGTCTCGCCCAAGCCGCAGACGACCCGCAGCCGCATCCTGGGTATCCTCACTCGCAAAGATGTGCAAGTCATCTTTGTGGACACTCCCGGCCTCCACCGGCCCCGCCACAAGCTGGGTCGGGCCATGGTCGCCACCGCCACCCGCGCCATCCCCGACGCCGACGTGGTGCTGTTCATGGTAGACATCTCGGTGCCGCCCACCAGCGAGGATCGGATGATCGCCGGGCTGATCCGGGAGCACACCGAGGCCCCGGTCATCCTGGTGCTCAACAAGATGGATCTGTTGCCAGCGGAGAAGGTCAAGCCGCATACCGAGGCGTATTGGGAGATGTGCCATGGTTTGCTCCCTTCTGCCCCCCCTCTAATCCCCCCCATAGGGGGGAGGACGGACGGTGGCACGCCCCCCACAGGGGGGAGGATGGCGGAAGGCCGGGGTGGGGGCTGGATGATGACCATCGCCACTCGGGGGGTGAACCTGGACAAGTTGCTGGCCCTGATCGTCGCCGCTCTGCCGGAGGGGCCGCGCTATTACCCGGGCGACCAGGTCACCGACCAGACCGAGCGGGAGATCGCCGCCGAGCTAGTCCGCGAGCAGGTATTGCGCCACACCCGCCAGGATGTACCCCATGCCGTCGCCGTCGTCGTGGAAGAGTTCAAGGAGCGGGAGAACGACGTGGTCTACGTGGCGGCTAACATCTTTGTCGAGAAGGACTCCCAGAAGGGCATCATCATCGGCCGGCGGGGCCAGATGCTGCACCAGATTGGGTCAGCGGCGCGGCAGGAGATCGAGCGTCTGACCGGCGGCCGGGTCTACCTCGACCTGTGGGTCAAGGTGCGCAAGGGCTGGCGGCGGGACAAGAGTGAACTGCGTCGTCTGGGGTTCGAGTAGCGGTCAGCAGTTGGCAGTTGGCGATTCTTACCGCTTGAACTCTGGCGGTGTTTGTGGTATAGTAACTTTGGTAGAGCTATGCGCCCTGCCAGGAGGAATGTGGCGATGAAACGTACACACATAGTGCTCCTGACAGTAGTAGCAAGTATAGGGCTACTGCTGATTACCGTCTCCGCGATAACTGATCGCGGGTCATCACTCGCCGCGCCGTTGAAGCAAACGACGAATGAAGTCGAGCCGAACAACAGTTGTAGCGAGGCGAACAAGATTGGCCTCGCTGCGTCGGTGCAAGGAGCCATTGACCCAATTACAGACACGGATTGGTTCTCCGTGACGACCCAGGCAGGATCGCTGTACATTGCCAGCGCCTCTGTTGGGCCGGCCGAGTTCAGCGTGCGGCTCTGTGTGCACGACAATAACTGTGCTCAGATGTATTGCAGTGCTGCTTCGACCAGCTACGTAGAGCAATCTTGGGATGCAATCAGCGATATCCACTACATAAAGATCGAGAAATACGGTTCGGCGGTGATAACACAGACAACCTCGTATGTGCTGGAGGTGGTCGAGGAATACGTCCCCCCGGCCACCAACACCCCAACCCCCACGTCAACCCCGAGCCCCTGGGAGGATGCCTATGAGCAAAACGACAGTTTCGATCAGTCGTACACCCTGCCGGTGGCGACGTCGGTCACGCTGGAGAATCTAGCAGGTCTCGCCAACTTTTATCCCGTCGGTGACGAGGATTGGTTCAAGTTCTGGGCCAAGGACGGAAAGTGGTACCAGGCCACGACCGGCGATTTGAGCGGCGTTGACACATACCTGGAAATCCGCAACCAGAACAACAGCCTGGTAAAGAGCGACGATGATGGCGGGGGCGGTTACGCCTCGCAGGCCAAGTGGGAGGCCGAGTACGACGGCTACTATTACGTCCGCCTCACCAACAAAGTCCAAACCACTGGCAGCTACGATCTGACAATTGTCGAGAGCGACGCGCCTGCACCTGATGCTTCCCCCACGCCCGCTCCTGGGGCTCACTCCGAGGCCGACAGTTGCGAGGATAACCTTGACTTTGTCCACGCCTGCGTCATCCCTGTCAACCAGGCCCAAACCTTTAACCTCATTCCGCCTTATGGAGGGGTGGACAACGACTTTTACAAAGTTTGGGTCAAGCCGGGGTTTATCTTTGAGTGCGCCACGTCGGATCTGGCCCCTGGCGTGGATACTAACATGATCGTATTCACCGGCCCGTCGTGGGAAAATGCCATCGGTGGCAACGATGATAGGGAGCCGGGGGACTATAACAGCTACTTTTCCTACTACGCCACCTACGAAGGCTGGCTATACTTGCTGCTCGGAACCGGTGATCGCACTCCGAGCAACGTATACAGCAGCAACTATACACTGCTTTGCGACATGCACGTGCCTGGTCAAACCAGCACCCCTGGACCAAAAGGCGGGTCCACGCCCGCCCCGACGCCAGACGCACAGACTGCCACTCCCGCGCCGCCAGGCTCGCCCGCCGCTACGCCCACCCCGGCCGAGGTGATGGTGCGCCCGCTGACCACTCCGACCCCGGTGCCCGACACGACCCCGGCCCCTCGCTTTATTCCCATCAGCCTGCTGGTCTACTATGACGCCAACGACGACCACCAGCCCGGTGCGGGAGAGGGCATCGCCGGCGTCTCGGCTCAGGCCTACGAGGCTGCTATCAACCAGCTACTGGCCCAGGGCTTTACCGATGAGCAGGGCAACCTAGAGTTCACTGTCGCGGCGCAAGGCCCCGTACGCATCAGCGTCCCCTTCTTTGGGTTCAGCCAACTGGTGGCTGGCGAGGGGGCCAGCATCTATCTGCGCGTTCCACCGCAGACGCTCCCGGGAGGAGCGCCTTAACCGATGAGCCCAGCGACACAGAAATCCCCACGGGAGGCCAGCCCGTCACGGCGCCCCTGGCTGCTGATCATACCCATCCTCGGCGGTGTGTTCCTCCTGCTGATCGCTGTGGTGCTGATCCTACTCCTTAAGCTCCTTGGGCCGCAACCCCTGCTGTTCAGAGATGAGACCAACACCGGTATGCCTCTGGAGGTGGTTAAAGTCACCCCTACTATCCCCGTTTCACCGCTGCCACCCCCGAGTTGTGAGACAATCATCAGCAGCGGTGACGTGCAGATGGCCGTGCCTCTCCCCATCTCCCTTACGGTGGGCGGTGAATCGTTTCCTGTCGAGGCGATCGTGCTTGATGGGAAAGGTTGGACTTACCCCACAGGCTATCCAGGGACAGCCGCGTGGATCTGTGGCACGGTGGTCAACTACGTCGTGGGGCTGGAACCGACACCGGAAAACAAAGCGCTGCTGGTCGGCCTGAGGCCGGGGGACGAGATCAAGCTGCGCCTTTCCAATGATGCTGTGCTCATCTTCCGCTTCGCCCAGCAGGGTGAGGTGGCGGCAAATGATGCTGGCGTTTTTGAGCAATTCAAACCCCGTTTGACGATGATCCTGGAGAAGGAGGATGGGACCTGGCGCGTCGCCACGGCTGACTACGTCTCCGAGACTGAGCCTGTCCAGCCATCATCAGGCACGCTGGCCCAACCGGGCCAGCAGGTGCGCGTGGGCAACGCGCAGGTGACGGTCATCAGGGGTCACGCCGAGCGCAGCAGGCCCGAGTTGTTGTCTGGGACGATGTACTATCTGGTAGAGTTCTCAGTCGAAAACGCAGGCGCAGAGCCGCTGGATGCCAATGCCATTGCCATGCAATTGCAGGACGGCGTGGGGAACTGGTATCTGCTTTCGTCAGCGGCCAGCGCCGCCGGGGACCACGGCCCACTCGGTGGAGAGATCGCGCCCGGCGCCACAGTGAGTGGCACGGCCGGCTACCTGGTGCCGGAGACGCTCGCCGGCCCCACGCTCTTATGGACCTTTAGCCCCGTGCCCGGTTCGGAATTGCGGGCCAACGTGAGCATCCCCTACGAGACGGAGACGGCGCCGGCCGGCCACGCCGAGGTAACGATTACCGACGCCTTCCTCAACAGCGGCAACGACGTGTTGATGATCGAGGGGGAGGTGCGAAACACGGGAGGGCAGCCGTTCACGGTGGAGGTGGGCTACATCAGCCTCAGCTCCAGCGCCGGGATGAGCGAGCTGCGTATGGCGGCCCCGCCGCTGCCCTGGACGATTCAGCCCGGCCAGATACAGGTGATCGAACTCCAGTACGCCAAGCCCAACGCCCCGACCGCGCTGTTGTCACTGTTGGGGTATTCTTTCGAGATCCAGGGGTTGCAGTAGAACAACGGATTGCAGGACAACGGCGGATTGCAGGACAATAGCGAGTTAGGCCGCGCGACACTAGACCACCGATCTACTGATCAGAGTCTGGAGACAAAGCAAGAGTGTGAGGCAAACATGTTCGTAAATGCGCGAGCGATTATCGAGAGAGAAACTTCAACAGGCACTGAGATAGTTGTCCAAATCCGAAACAAGCCTCACGAAGGGGGGAAATGGAT
>JAUXFI010000057.1 GCA_030620125.1 Anaerolineae bacterium | reverse complement strand
CCTGTGCCCGCGCTACTCGGCGGCCTTTATCCGGGGCGTAAAGGTGGCCCCGTCACCATTCTGGATGCAGACGCGACTGCGCCGCGCCGGGATGCGCCCCATCAACAACATTGTGGACATCACCAACTATGTCATGCTAGAGTTGGGGCAACCGCTGCACGCCTTCGACTACCACCTTCTGCGCTCCATGCCTGCCCTGAGCGATGCCGAAGGGCCAGGCGACGACCAGCCAGTCATCATCGTGCGCCGCGCTCGCCCCGGCGAGCAGATGAAGACGCTCGATGGCGAACTGCGCACCTTCGACGGGGAGATGTTGCTCATCACCGACGGGGGCGGCCCCGTGGCCGTGGCTGGCGTGATGGGCGGGCTGGAGAGCGAGGTCACAGAGGCGACAACCGACATTCTCCTGGAAGCGGCCAACTTTTACTTCCTCAACATCCGCCGCACCTCCCGCCTGCTGGGGCTGACGAGCGATGCAAGCCAGCGGTTCGGGCGGCGGGTGGACCCAGAGTTGACAGTAAAAGCAGCAACACGGGCGGCCCACCTGATGGCGGAACTGGGCGGCGGCGCCGTCGTCCCCGTCATAGGCGACCTGTACCCCGGCCAACAGCCGTTGCGCACCATCGAACTGGCCCCGGCGCAGGTCAACCGCATCCTGGGCATCGAAATCCCAACCGACGAAATCATCCGCATCCTCACCTCTCTCGAATTCCAGGTGCAGCCACTCACCGACCAATCTACCAATCTACCAATCTACCAAGTCACCATCCCCTCCCACCGCCCCGACGTCACACTTCCCGTGGACCTGGCCGAGGAGGTGGGGCGCGTGTGGGGCTACGACCGTTTCCCGACGACACTCATGCAGGACGAACTGCCGCCGCAGCGAGCCAACCCCCGCCTGGAAGGGAGCGAACGGGTGCGGGATGTCCTGGTCGGCTGCGGGCTGGACGAAGTCATCACCTACTCGCTGGTGGACGTCGAGGACGAGGGCAAGCTATGGCCTCAAGGGTCGCAGTTCGATCCGGGCAACTACTTGCGCTTGCTCAACCCCCTCTCAGCCGAGCGGGCCTACCTGCGACAAACACTGCTCCCATCCCTGCTGGACACCACGCGCGAAAACCTGCGCTTCCTCGACCGCGTGGCCATCTTTGAGATCGGCGCGGTCTACCGGCCGGTGGAGGGGCAGACGCTGCCCGACGAACCGCTCCTGCTGGGTCTCGTGATGACCGGCCCGCGAGAGGCCCGCTCGTGGCTGGCAGGGCAGGATCGCGCGCCGGTAGGCTTCTACGATCTCAAGGGAGTGGTAGAGACGTTGCTGACCAGGCTGGGGCTGGAAGGGACGTTCGAGCCGGGCCAGCACCCGGCCTTTCATCCGGGCCGGTGTGCGCAGGTGAGCATCGGGGGTGATGTGATAGGCGTGCTGGGGGAGTTACATCCTCTGGTGCGGGAAGCTTTCGACCTGCCGGCGTTACCCGTCTATGCGCTGGAACTCGATCTGGACAAGTTGCTGGTGGCCTGGGGTGCGCCTCGCAGGATGGCCTCCCTCTCTGCCCACCCACCGGTCTACGAGGACCTGGCAGTGGTGGTGGACGAGGGCGAACCAGCGGTGCGGGTACGGGACCTCATCGCTCAGACCGGCAAATCGCTCGTGCGTTCGGTCGTGCTGTTCGACGTCTACCAGGGGGAGCAGGTGAGAGCCGGCAAGAAGAGCCTGGCCTATCGCCTCACCTACCAGGCAGACGACCGCACGCTGACCGACCGGGAGGTCGCCAAACTACGAGCCAAGATAATCCGCCGGCTGGAGCGGGAACTGGGCGCGACACTGCGAAGTTAGCCGGTAGCTGCTCCCTGCTCACTGCTGATAGCTAATCGCTTTCTTTCCGCCCGCCCAGCAACCTGGTGCGCAGGCCGAGCATACCGCGTAGTGTCTTCTGGCTGATCGTTGGTTTCTGCAGTGTGTGCAGGCCGGCTTCGTAGGTCGCCAGACCGTCGCTGCGGTCGCCTGCCTTCCACCTCTGCACCCCCAGCGCCAGCAATGTCTCACCCTGATGTTGGGCATCGTCCAAGTCGGCAAAGATATCGGCTGCCTGGCGCAAACATTCCTGCGCTCGGTCGCGCTCGCCCTTGCTGGCGTACAATCCCCCCAAATTGCCCAGCGCCTGGGCCTCACGATTGCAATCGCCCAGGCGCACAAAAACCGACTTGGCCTCCTCCAGCGCCGCAATCGCTTTATCCCACTCGCCTTGCATCCGGTGGATCACACCCAGGTTGTTGATCATCTCCGCCGCCTCGACCTCGTTCCCCTCGGCGGCGAACATCTCCTGGGCCTGTCCAAACTTGGCGGCGGCCTCCTCATACAGCCCTTCTTGGAACAGCCGCAGCCCTTCCTCTTTCAATGCCTGTGCAGAGGTTGTTTCTTCCATCACTTTGCCTCCAATTTGCAATCTGCAATCAATACGTAATGTCCAGCAGCCCCTCGGCGATGCCGCGCAGTGCTTCGGCCGACATCTGGGACAATTTCATCGCCACTTCCAGGTATTTAATGTTGACGGCTTGAGCAATAAAGTCCTGCACCTCTCTGGGAAATTCACAAAAGCGCTGCCAGGCTCGCTGTTGCCGGTGCCATTCCCCCAACGGCCCTTCCTGATTATCCAGGAAATATTCCAGCGGCAGATGCAGGTGCTGTGCCAATAGTTCCAATTCTGCCAATGGGATGGGCCGCTCTCCGTACTCGTAGGCGGAGAGACGATTGGTGGAACATCCCAGCACCTGCGCCAATTCCTTCTGGGAGGCTCCAGTCTCTAGCCGGCACTGGCGCAAGAGTGCCCCCACGATGCGATGCCGCAGAGCCAGAACCTCCGGCAGCGGCAATAACTCTTCCTCCGTGCCAAGTTCCGAGTCCTGCCCATAGAAATGCGCCAGCGGCGTGTCGAGCACGTAGGCCAGCACCTCCAACGCTGGCAGAGAGATGGGCTTGCGTCCCTCCTCATACGCTGTGAAGGTACTGGTGGAAACTCCCAGCGCGTCCGCGCATTCTCGTTTGGTCCTCCTGGCCCGGTCTCGTGCATCGCGCAGCAACAGGCCAATGATACGGTTCCGCAGGGCCAATCTCTCCTCGGCCATCAATACCTCCTTATGTGTAAAGCATAGAACGTGAAACGCAATCCCACTTTGCACCATTGCATTTTACGCATTACGTAATTATAGCACAATCAGGCGCGGGCTACAAAACACAAAAAGGTCAAACTCGGCGGATCAAGAGCGTTTCACGTTTGGGACAAGAGGAATGAGAAAAAGTTTTTGCGTTTCCGTTTTGCCATGATTGCGGTATAATGGTGATAATGCACTCGAGATCTGCGAGGAACGAAATGAGATGGAGTTAGTATGCCACCTATCTTTCCATTTACCGCCATCGTAGGCCAGGAGCGCATGAAGCGCGCTCTGATACTGAACGCTATCCACCCCCAGATTGGCGGGGTGCTCATTCGGGGCGAGCGCGGCACAGCCAAGTCCACCGCCGCCCGCGCACTGGCCGAATTGCTGCCCGAGATCAAAGTGGTCGCCGACTGTCCCTTCGGCTGCGACCCCGATCAGCCAGCGATGTGGTGCACCGAGTGTCACGAGCGAGATGAGAGAGGGGAAGAACTGCCCCGCGCCCGCCGGCGCACCCGCTTCGTAGACCTGCCCGTCAGCGCGACCGAGGACCGCGTCGTGGGCACACTCGACATTGAGCGCGCCATCCAGAAGGGAGAGCGGCGCTTCGAGCCGGGTGTTCTCGCCTCCGCCAACCGGGGCGTCCTCTACGTAGACGAGGTCAACCTGCTGGACGACCACGTCGTGGACCTGCTGCTCGACGCGGCGGCGATGGGGGTCAACGTCGTCGAGCGGGAGAGCATCTCCTTCAGCCACCCTGCCCGCTTCATCCTCATCGGCACAATGAACCCGGAGGAGGGGGATCTGCGCCCCCAACTCCTCGACCGCTTCGCGCTCTGCGTGGACATCCAGGGCATCCGCGACCCCGCCGCCCGCATGGCAATCATGGAGTGGAATTTGGCTTACGAGGCCAACCCCGAGGAGTTCTGCGAGGAGTGGGCATCCCAGGAGCAGACACTTTCGGAGGAAATCGCCTGCGCCCGCGAGCTTTTGCCCCAGGTCAAATACTCCCAGTCGGACCTGGCGACCATCGCAACGATGATGGGCAAACTGGGGGTAGACGGCCATCGCGCCGACCTGGTAGTGCTCAAGGCCGCCCTCGCCCACGCTGCCTTCGAGGGGCGCACCAGCCTGAGCGACCGTGACATTCTATTGGCCGCCGAGCTAGCGTTGCCCCATCGTTTGAAGCGACACCTGCTACAAGAGGCGGAGGTCACGCTGGGTGACCTTTCAGAGCGACTGACCGAGGCCCGCGCCCAGAACCCGGTCGAGGCCGAGATCGAGGAAGAAAGCGACGCGACCGTCGAAATAGCCGCTAAAAAAAAAGCGCATCTGGGGAGAATAGCGACGAGCAGCCTCCCCCAGAAAACGAGCGAACCGAGGTAGCGCGGGAGCCGGTACTACAAACCATTCCCCAGTGGCCGTCTGAAGGACGCTGGTGGGAGGGCGGCGAACAAGTTGCCGCCGACGAAGAGTTCGCGCCGCGCCGGCTGGACACACCTCTCGACCGGTTGACCCGCTCCAGCGGCGGCCGCCGCAGCCAGACCCGCACTGACCGCAAGCGTGGTCGTTACATCCAGTCCCGTCCCTCCCCTGGCGATCCCAGCGACCTGGCCTTCGATGCCACGCTTCGCGCCGCTGCTCCTCACCAAAGAGCGCGGAGACGTGAGGGCGGACCGGCACTGGCGTTGCGTCCCGACGATTATCGGCGCAAGGTGCGTGTGCGCCGAGCCGCCAACCTGGTGCTCTTCGTCGTGGACGCTTCCTGGTCTATGGCAGTGGCCGAGCGTATGCAGGCGACGAAGGGAGCCGTCATGTCGTTGCTGACGGACGCCTACCAACAGCGTGATCGGGTGGGCCTGATCGTTTTCCAGAAGAACGACGCCCACGTCGTACTCCCACCCACCAATAGCGTCGAGCTGGCGCGGCGGGCGCTGGCCGACATCCCCGTTGGCGGCAAGACCCCCCTTTCGGCTGGGCTACAGACTGCCCATGAGGTCATCACACGCGAGTTGCGGCAGCATCCCGACCTGATACCATTAATGGTGCTCTTGACCGATGGCGCGGGCAACGTCTCGACGACAAACCTGCCGCCGCAGGAAGAAGCGTACCGCGTCGCGGAGATGTTTCCCCAGGTACACATCCGCTCGTTGGTGATCAACATGGAGCACGAGGCCTTCGACCAGGGGCTGGCACAGGCACTGGCCGAGCACCTGGAGGCTCCCTGCTACACACTGGCCGAGTTGAAAGCCGAGGCACTACTGCAGGCGGTGCGGGGAGAACTGGATGAATGGAACGTGGAGCGACTCAAGTGACTTTCGGCGGGACGAGTTGATCGCGCATAGAAGCGCGTGAAACATGATGCGTGAAAGGTCAACAAAAACAAACCGTGCACCCTGGCACAGGGCCAGGTATGCACGGTTCTCTTTGCGTGCGTTTGCGCAGTGCGCCTAGTAGCGGCTCCGACCTCCGCGCGGCTCCTCGCGGTAGCCACGAGGCTGTTGTGGACGAGCCTCCGCCACCTTGATCGCCCGACCCTCTAGCTCACGGCCATTGAGTTGGGTGACAGCCTGTTGCGCGGCTGCACTCTCCGCCATCTCGACGAAGCCAAAGCCACGCGAGCGCCCTGTCATGCGGTCGGTGATGACGGTGGCCGATGTAACCTCTCCCAAGGAGCCAAATAACTCCCGCAAAGAGTCATCGGTCACGCTATAGCTCAGGTTGCCGACGTATAGCTTTTTGGCCATATTATCTCCTCTGGATGTTGCTTGCGCTGCTACTTGACACGAAAGCCCGCTCCTAATTTTACTCTTACAGCGGGTTGACGCTGGTGGCCTGCAGGCCTTTAGGGCCTTCCTCGACGGTGAATTCGACCCGCTGGCCTTCGTCGAGCGTTCGGAAGCCGGCGCCCTCGACAGCGGAGTAGTGGACAAACACGTCCCCGCCCTCGTCGCGCTGGATGAATCCGTAGCCCTTGGCGTTACTGAACCACTTGACGGTCCCTGTTTCTTTCTCGTTCACCTTCTGATACTCCTTATACTGTAATATTCTGTAGGCCTGCGTGGTTTTAGAGGAGGCAGGTACACAAACCGCCCAGGCCTCGCAAGCCCGGGCGGAACGAATATCGCTACCTGAACTTACCACGTCCTACGACGCAACTATACCACGCTTGCGCGCAAATGTCAAATTCGCGGTGGGGGCATGCCTGGGCTTGGCGGTGGGGGCATCGTCGTGTATAATCTTGGCCAATGCGCATTTCCGTCGTCGTCACGGTATTGAACGAGGCCAATAGCCTGCCCCGCCTGCTGGACAGCCTGATCGTCCAGACCCGCCCCCCGGACGAGGTGGTCATCTGCGACGGCGGCTCGAACGACTCGACGCTATCGCTGCTAAAGGCCGAGAGCCGCCTGCCGCTGCGTGTCGTCCAGCGACCGGGAAATATCTCGCAGGGGCGTAACGCGGCCATTGAGGCCGCCACGAGCGAGATCATCGCCACGACCGACGCGGGCGTACGTCTGAGTCCGCAGTGGCTGGAAAAGATCGTCGCGCCGTTTAAAGACGCAGGCACACAGACTGTCGCAGGCTTCTTCCGCCCCGACCCGCAGACCGTCTTTGAGACAGCGATGGGCGCGACGGTACTACCAGAGTTACGGGAGATCAACCCGACGCGCTTTCTCCCCTCCAGCCGCTCGGTCGCCTTTCGCAAGAGTGCCTGGGCAGCGGTGGGGGGGTACCCCGAGTGGCTCGACTACTGCGAGGATCTGATTTTTGACCTTCAGGTGCGCGAGCGTTTCGGACCATTCGTCTTTGTGCCCGAAGCGGTGGTTCATTTTCGTCCGCGCCCCGGCTTGCGCGCCTTCTTCGTGCAGTATTACCGCTATGCGCGGGGCGACGGCAAGGCAGACCTGTGGCGCAGGCGGCACGCTATCCGCTACCTCACCTACATGGTCGCCCTGCCGCTCATCGCCGTTGCCGGCGCAGTGATCAGTCCATGGTGGTGGTCGCTCTACCTGGTCTCCCTTCCGGGGATGTTCTGGGCAGGCTGGCGGCGGCTGGCGCGGATGTGGGGTGGCCTGAATCTCGCTCAGAAATTACAGGCGGCGCTGTGGGTACCAGTGATCCGTGTCGCAGGTGACGTCGCCAAGATGGTCGGCTATCCGGTGGGGGTGTGGTGGCGTTGGCGTAAAACTTTGGTAAAACGGTGCGCCGAGGTGTCGCATCGTGGTGCGCACAGGAAAGCCCCGTGATAACGAAAGGTAGGCGAAAGGAGACAGGTCTTTAAGAGTGTAACTCCACGTCAATGAGGATCGCCAGCGCGGTCAGCACCAGCGGAGCCTGACGCAGCGGCGCGACGCTGGCCTCGACGATGTAACTGGGACCAGCCGTCGGGCGCTGAATCTGCCCTACCTTCACCTCTTTGGGTGTAGGCTTTCCTTTATTTACTCGTCCCTCATCTACCCCTTCATCTCCACGTTGGCGAAAGACCTCGTAGAAACGCTCCCCGTAGCGGCTGCCCCGGGCGATATACCGTTGTCGTTCCAGTTGCACCTCGTAGCGCGGCAGGCGCAACAGTATGATGTCCACCAGCCTCCAGCGCTCCCGAATCACCGTGTAGGGTTCCTCCGCCTCTCCACCGACAAAGACCTCGTAGCTCTTCCCGCGCCGCCACGGTGCGACGTCCGGCGGTTGCAGGCGACCAGCCGGGCTATGATCGGCATCGAAGAACTCTACCAGGCGCGTTGGAGATGGCAGCAGCAAGCCTGTCCGCTCGGCTACGTAGCACAACTTCCCGGCCTCATCCAGGATGTGATAGCGGTAGGCCAACCCCTCAGAATAGGTTTGTTTGTGGATCGCGTAACTCATCGCTCTTCTCCCTGGGGGTGGAGCAGCGCGTGGGCTGCCTGGGGGAAGACTTCGCGCGCTTTTCCGCCCGCCGGCTGTGGCCCCACGACGCCGTTCTCTTCGAGAATGTCCACTATCCGCGCTGCCCGCGTGTAGCCGATGCGCAGTTTGCGCTGGAGGAGTGAAATGGAGGCTCGCTGCTCCCGCAAAACCAGGTCAATCACGTCGGGTAGCAACTCGTCCTCGAACTCTACCGCCTGCTCCCGCTGGCGCATCTCCTCCCACAGCGGTTGTTGCACCGACTTTTCGGCCGGTATCGCCTCCGGCCTTGCCTGTCCCTTCCAGTACTGTACGAGCCGGCGCAGTTCCTCGTCGGAGACAAAAGCGCCCTGCAAGCGCAAGGGGGTGGGAGCGTCGGGAGGCAAAAACAGCATGTCGCCCTGGCCCAGCAACTGCTCGGCGCCGGGCATATCGAGGATGACCCGCGAATCCACAGACGAGGCCACGTTGAAGGCGATGCGCGCCGGAAAGTTGGCCTTGATGAGCCCCGTGACCACGTCCACGCTGGGGCGCTGGGTGGCGATCACCAGGTGAATACCGGTCGCCCGCGCCATCTGCGCGATGCGGCAAAGAATGCGCCCTGTCTCCTGTGGAGCCATCATCATCAGGTCCGCCAATTCGTCTATGATGACCACGATGTACGGTATTCGTTTTTCGCCCAGGCGCGGCGCGATGCGCTCGTTGTAGTCGCGGATGTGGGTAGCGCGCACGTCGGAGAAGCGACGATATCTCCCGTCCATCTCCCCCAGCACCCACTGAAGCACGCTCACCACCCGTTCCATCTCCACCACGACTTTCGACCGGAGATGCGGGATGCCGTCATAACCCGTCAACTCCACGCGCTTGGGGTCCACCATCAGGAACTTTAACTCGGCTGGGGTGTTCTGCAAAAGCAGCGCGGCGATGATAGAGTTGACGCAGACTGACTTGCCCGAACCGGTCGTGCCAGCGATGAGAAGGTGGGGCATGGCGGTCAAATCGGCGACCACTGGGTTGCCAGAGACGTCCTGCCCGAGGCACAGTCGCAACGGGGAGTCGACCTCCGCGAACGCTTCCGCCTCCATCACGTCCCGCAGTGCGACCAGCGAGACCTCCGGGTTGGGCACCTCGATGCCGACCAGCCGCTTGCCGGGGATGGGAGCTTCGACGCGCAGCGTCCTGGCTTCCAGCGCCAGCGCCACGTCGTCGGCCAGCGCGGCGATGCGACCGACCTTGACTTTGGTCTCCTTGCCGTTACTATTGGTGATCACGAGGGGTTCGATACCAAACTGGGTCACGACCGGCCCGCGATTGATCTCCTTGACCCTGACCGGCGCACCCAGGCTCTCCAATGTTTCCTCAATGGTGCGTGCCTGCTGGCGCAGTATGCCTGCGCTAAAGTCCTGTGTACTGCCGGGTTCAAGTATCTCGTCGAACGCAGGGATCTGCCACAATTGGGCGCCGCCGATGAGATGCGGTTGGACAGGCGAGGCGGCGACTCGATCCGGGGCTGCGGGGGCCCGGCGGGGCGGAGTCGGGAGCGGCATGGGGCGGCGGGTCGGGAGCTGGCCCCACAGGTGCTGAAGGCCGCGCACCCCATCCTGGATCGTGACGTCAAAGATGAGCGCGACGACGATCAGCCACCAGGTGACCAGCACGACGATCAGCCCCGCGCTGCCAAACCCCCCCAGCAGCAACCGGCCCAACGCTGCGCCCAGGTAACCGCCACCGTGACCAGCCTCTGCCGTCGCCCGGAGGTCGCCCTCAAACATGATGAGCGCCGCCGGAAAGTGAAGCGTAATCAGCAAGGCCAAGTAACCCAGCAGCGCACCTATAATCTGCGGCGGGGTCACACTGGGCAACTGGTCGCCGAAACGCCGCAGGACGAGCCACAGCCCCACCGCGCCGACGAACAGCGGCACCAGATAAGTCCCCCAGCCAAAAGTCCGCCGCAGCAGCCCCAGCCACAAGCCTGGGATCAGCCCACGGCTGGCGGAGAGAAAGCTGAGAAGTGTGAACGCGGCGATGACGAGCAGCACGTAGCCCAGGATGTCGAGCCACTGGTCGAGGGTGAGGTTGATGAGGGGCAGTGTCCGCCGCCGCTTCCTTCTGCGTCTACTTGAGCGTCTCTTGGTCATTGTGTCAATCGGATGTAGCCTAGCAGGCTGTCGGAGAACTCTAGGTTGTGGGGAGTCCCCAACTTGTTGGGGCAGTTTTGATCTGCTGTGTGGGGCGCACCCGAACAAGTTCGGGACTCCGTCGTCGCCAAGTGG
>JAUXFI010000153.1 GCA_030620125.1 Anaerolineae bacterium | reverse complement strand
GTTTGCGGGCGGCAAAGCCGCCCGCAAACCCCCCGCTCCCCAGTTTATTGAGATGATACGTTGACACGCTATTCTGGATGCGGTACACTATCGTCTCTCCTCCATCCAACGAGCCCAATCGGCCAGCACCACGCGGACGTGCTCGAAGGCGATCTCCTCTGGCATCTCGTCGGGAGCGAACCAGGCCAGATCTGCCGCGTCGTCACCAGGACGCTCCTGGCCTCCCACAACTTCGGCCAGGAAGTAGACGTTCAGGCAGTAGTCTCCCTCGTCGCTGTAACTGTAGCGATCCACGTAGAAACCCAACAGGTCTGTCAGGCGCACTTCCAGGCTGGTCTCTTCCCGTATCTCCCGAATAGCCCCTGCCTCCGGGAGTTCATCTTCCTCCAGGAAGCCACCGGGGATGTCCCAGCAGCCCAGGAAGGGCTGGATGGCGCGTTTCACCAGCAGCACGCGACCAGCGCGCGTGACCAAAGCGCCGGCGCAGGGCTTGGCGTTGCGGTAGTGGACGCGCCCGCAGGCGGTGCAGACCTGGCGTGGGCGGCTGTCGCCGGGACGAACGGTCGTCTCGAGCAGTCCGCCGCAGCGGGGGCAGAAGCGGACAGAGGCGAGCGAGGCGTAGGCAATGCCCTCGTCCTGGTAGAAGGCCGCACCCTCGAAAGGGAGTTCCTGCGCGGCCAGCGCCAGTTTCCGTGCGCGGGGCAATCGCCGAAAGCGGGACTCGGCCCGCTGCGCTGTCCCTCGGTCGGGGAAACGCCAGGCGGCGACGAGCGTCACTGGGCAGCGGCCCGCCGTGTAACGCGCACCCCGTCCGGCGTTGTGCTCGGCCAGACGCCGCGCCAGGTCGGTGGTGACGCCGGTGTAGAGTGTGTCATCGGCGCAGCACAAGGCGTACAGGAACCACGCCTGTCTCTCCACAGGCATCACGCTCTGTCCATCAGCGGTGGTGTCACGCAGTCGGAGTTTGGTCGGGGAGTTTCATCCCCAGGTAGGCCGTCTGCGAGATGCCCATCAGCGCCAGGATGGTCCCCGAGATGTTCGGCAGCTCGGTCAATTGCTGCACCTGTACCGGCGGGAGAGTCAACTGTTTGACCAGCATCGCGCCATAGATGACCAGCCCGACTATCATCCAGGCGAACATTTGCAGCTTGCCGATGTCAATCAGGTCCTCTTTGCCTTTTTGTTCCTGGCCGAACATGTCCATCCACGAGGGCTTGCGCTTGCTCTTGAGCTCGCGGTCCAGTTCCGTCTGTTCGTCCGTGGACAGGTCTTTTACGAGCGTGGACTTTTCGTTCGCCGAGAGGTTCTCCGGGTCATCTACCCCCAGCAGCCGCAGCATCTCATTCTGTGTCGAGTTGGCGATGTGGCGGCTCCGTTCTGCCTCATCCTCCGTCTGCCCGGCAAGCATCTGGTTGGCCTTGATCGCCGTCGAGACGACGGTGGAGCCCAGGGTGATGCCGAGCAGCCCCAGCACCTCGGCCGGGATGTCCACGAACGCTAACTTGGGGAAGGCGATGCCAAAGTAGCCTCCGATGATCAATGCGGTCCAGAGCAGGATTTGCAGCCGCGAGAGGCTGTACTTGCCCCGTCCATCAACCAGCACGCCAAAGATGGTTTTGCGTTTGGACAGCCCGACGCCGGCGGCGATGACCAGTACTGCCACGGCGGCGACGATAGTCCAGATCAATGGTGTCATATCTGCCTCCTTTTGTGAATATGGCGGAATGTGTGATTTTACCCTCCCGCAGGTCAGGACGTTTTTTCGGCGCAAAATTGCAACCTGCGGGAGGGTAGCCTGAGTCGTTAGTAGAATGTTACAGCAAGATGCCGTGAATGTCAATATTGGACAAGGACAGTGTGGCGCTTGAGAGTTGGGTGCTTTTTAGGCCATAAATGGGACTTTTGACCCACTGACATTTGCGCTGAAATCTGATATACTATAAAATGGCAGTATTGCAAAAGTCACTCTGGTGGTTACCCGTCATTCTGAGGTGGCTACCCGTCATTCTGAGGTGGCTACCCGTCATTCTGAGCGTAGCGAAGAATCTTTAGACTTTATCGGAAATAAAAATGTTTACCAAACGAGGGGAAAAACTGACAGGATTTACAAGATTTACAGGATAAAAACAGAAAGATAATCTTGTTAATCCTGTAAATCCTGTCAAAAGTCTGTTTGTCTGACGTTGCTAAATTGTTTCCGATAATGTCTATTATGCATCACGGAGGTACGTATGACCACCAAAGTCTACGACGCCATCATCGTCGGCGCGGGCAGCGTCGGGCTGCCTGCCGCCTTTTTTCTGGCCCAGGCCGGGCTCAAGCCCCTGGTTATTGACCAGTTCGCCAGCCCAGGCCAGGGCTCCAATAAGGCCGCCATCGGCGGCATCCGTGCCACCCACTCTGCCCCCTCCAAGATCCGCCTCTGTATCGAGTCCATCGAGATCTTTTCCACCTGGCAGGAGACCTACGGGGACAACATCGAGTGGCACCGGGGGGGGTACTCCTTCGTCGCCTACCGGGAGCGAGAGGTGCGCGTCCTGAAAGAGCTGCTCAAAATCCAGCAAGCCTACGGGCTGGACATCAACTGGATGGGGCGGGACGACCTCCTGGCGGTGATCCCGGCCCTGAATCCCGATGGTCTCATCGGCGGAACCTATTCGCCGAGGGATGGGTCGGCCTCTCCCATGCTCAGTGCCCACGCCTTTTACACCCAGGCGCGGGAACGAGGCGCAGAGTTCCGCTTCCGCGAGAGGGTCACCGGCATCATCCGCCGCCGGGGACGGGTGGTGGGAGTGCGCACCGACCAGGGGGGCTACGCCACGGAGGTGGTCATCAACGCAGCCGGCCCCTGGGCACGACCGGTGGCTCAGATGGCCGGGCTGGACGTGCCGGTAGCGCCAGATAGCCACGAGGCAGGTATTACCGAGCCGGTGGCTCGCTTCCTGGAGCCGATGGTCGTGGACATCCGGCCTGCCGTAGGCTCCAAGAACTATTATTTCTACCAGCACAGTCCCGGCCCTATCGTCTTCTGCATCACGCCGGAGCCGCCCATCGTCGGCACCGACCGGCGAGAGACCTCCGTCTTCCTGCCGATGATCGCCCGGCGGATGGTGGACCTGATGCCCAAACTGGCCAACATCAAGGTCCGCCGCACCTGGCGGGGGCTTTACCCGATGAGCCCCGACGGCTTCCCCATCGTCGGCCGGGCGCGGGAACTGGAGGGATACATCCACGCTGTCGGTATGTGCGGGCAGGGTTACATGCTTGGGCCAGGCATAGGTGTCCTGCTGGCCCGGCTGGTTCAGAACGACTTGTCGCCGGAGGACGAGAAGGTGCTGGAGGAATTGAGCCCGTACCGGGAATTTGGCGGTGAGGAGAAATTAAAGTAGAATGAGTGACCTCCACAGGAGATCAGGAGTGAATCACAATGATACGCATCCTTTCGAGTGACGACGTACGCCAGGCGCTGCCGATGCGCCGGGCCATTGAGGCGATGAAGAGGGCCTTCGCCCAACTCTCCACCGACCAGGCCGACGTGCCGCTGAGAGTAGCGCTTGAGGTACCTCAACACAACGGAGTCACGCTCTTTATGCCGGCCTACCTGTCCGCTGACGACCAGATGGCGGTCAAGATCGTCTCCGTGTTCAACGACAACCCGGCGCAACGGCTGCCGCTCATCCACGCGCTGGTCGTGGTCGTGGACGCGACGACGGGGAGGCCAGCCGCCGTGATGGACGGGACGTACCTCACCGCGCTGCGCACGGGCGCGGCCTCGGGCGCTGCCACAGACCTGCTGGCCCGCCAGGACGCGCGCACGGTCGCCGTCTTCGGCGCTGGCACGCAGGGGCGCACGCAACTGGAGGCGGTCTGCGCAGTGCGCCCCATCCAGGAAGCGTGGGTCTACGATGTGTCGCCGGAGCAGGCCGCCGCCTACGCCGGCGAGATGAGCCAGCGACTGTCGCTCACGGTGCGGGTGGCCGAGACGCCAGCCGAGGCAGTGCGCCAGGCCGACGTTATCTGCACGGCTACCACCTCCTCCAACCCCGTCTTCGAGGACAGCGACGTCCGGCCCGGGACGCACATCAACGCTGTAGGCGCATACACCCCCCAGATGCAGGAGATTCCGGCGGAGACGGTACTGCGGGCCAAAGTCGTGATTGACCACCGCGAGGCCAGCCTGGCCGAGGCCGGCGACCTGCTGATCCCGCTGCAGCAGGGCTTGATGACCGAGGCCCACATCCACGCCGAACTGGGGGAAATCATTGCCGGGCTTGGGCCGGGCCGGGCATCGTCGGATGAGATCACCTTGTTCAAGTCCGTGGGCGTGGCCGTACAAGACGTGGCGGCCGCCAGCGCGGTGCTGGAAGCAGCCCAGCGGCTGGGCTTGGGGAGCGAGGTGTCGCTGTAGTGCGGCCCGATCTGCTTCCCGGTCCCTAAAGAATTGAACTTTACTGGAGGACAACGAGTATGAATCTACCCAAAACGGCTGACGTAGTCATCATTGGTGGAGGCGTGATGGGCGCGAGCGCCGCCTACCACCTGGCGCTCAAGGGTTGCCAGAACGTGTTGCTGCTGGAACGGGAGGCCTTCTTCGGCATCCAGGCCACGGGCAAATGCGCCGGCGGCATTCGTTACCAGTTCGGCACCGAAATCAACGTCTGCCTCTCGCTTCTCAGCCTGCCGATGCTGTACCGTTTCGAGGAAGAGCTAGGCCAGCCGATTGACCTGCATTACTGCGGCTACCTCTTCCTGCTGACCAACGAGCAGGATGTGGCCGTCTTCCGCCAGAACGTGGAAATGCAGCGCCGGCTGGGCGTGCAGACAGAGTGGCTGGAACCGGCGCAGATCGCCGAGCTAGCGCCGCTGATCAACATTGAGGGCGTCCTGGCCGGTACTTTCCACGCGCGCGACGGCCTGGCGGACCCCAACAGCGTGGTGCAGGGGTACATCTCCGGGGCGCGGCGGCTGGGGGCAAAGCTGCTGACCGATGTAGAGGTAACCGATATTCGCGTCGAGGGGGGAAAGGTGCAAGGCGTCACCACTGATCAAGGAGAGGTAGCAACGCCGGTGGTCACCAATGCGGCTGGGCCATGGGCTGGGGAGGTGGGCAAGTTGG
>JAUXFI010000121.1 GCA_030620125.1 Anaerolineae bacterium | reverse complement strand
TAGGATGACACATTGGCAGACTCAGTAAATCCAAGACGGTTCTTTGGGAATTTGCGTGACTGGCATATTGGAGTCCCGAACTTGTTCGGGTTCTTCGCGTGGCGACCCCAACAAGTTGGAGAGTCCGACACCCTGACCACGCGAATTCCCAAAGAGCTTTAAGATTTGCTCCAAGGGGATTGCCAAATTCCCGCTTTTGGCCTGGCTCTAGCAGCCTGCCCTGAGCCTGCCGCTTGTACTGAGATTGTCGAAGTGAAGGAATCCAGGCCGAGCAAAATTGGATCTACCGAGACCGAGAAAGGAACAAGCCAATGGGACTGATGGACAAACTACGCCAGGGCGTCGTCGAGGTGGCCGAGGAGGCCGAGAAGGTGGCCCGCATCGGGCGGCTCAAGACCGAGATATCGGGCTTCAATGGGCAAAAAGCACAGATACTTTGCGAGGTCGGCCAGCGTGTCGTCGCCATCTACGCTAAAGGTGGGCGGACCGAACCCGATTTCTCCACCGAGTGGGAAAAGATCCAGCAGTTGAACGCAGAGATCACCCGGCGCGAGGAGGACATTGAGAAAACGAGAGCGGAGAACAAGCAACCATCCCCGACCGAACGACCAGACGAGTAGAACAAAATCGCCTACCTACTGCAAAGACATCACTCCCACTCATTGGAATGCGCGCGTTTGGCTCTCACTGACATCGGTGGTATAATCGTACTCGCGAAAAGGAGGGGACAATGATACTGATCACCGGAGCCACGAGTTTCGTGGGGCGGGCCGTGGTACGTCGGCTAGTGGCCCAGCAGCACGACGTACGCTGCCTATTGCGGCCCGCGCGGTGCGAGCAGCAGCTACTCACGGGCGTCCCCTTTTCCACTGTCTCAGCCAGTACGAACGATTTGCCAGCCTTGCGCACAGCAATGCAAGACGTGACGGCAATTGTTCACCTGACAGGGGAAGAGGACCTCGACCGCGGGGAGACTCTACACACCCACGTCAAAGACACGGCTGCCCTCATCACGGCGGCGCAGGAGACAGGCATACGTCGCTTCATCCACCTGAGCCGCCTGGGAGCCGACCGCGCCTCCGCTTACCCGCTCCTGCGTGCCAGAGGGGAAGCGGAGACAGCAGTGCGCGAAAGCGAACTGGACCATACCATTTTTCAGGCATCCGTCATCTATGGGCCAAATGACATCTCTACCAACATGATAGTGATGCTGGCCAAAATGATCCCCTTTATACTGCCCATCCCCGACGCAGGACTATCTCGCTTCCAGCCACTGTTGATAAGAGACCTGGTAACGTGCATCGAGGCCGCGTTAGACCAGGACGACCTGATCGGGCAGACCATCTACCTCGGCGGGCCGGAGCACTTTACCTTCGACCAAATGGTGGCGGAGGTACTGGCAGCGGCGGGAATGCGCAGACGGCTGATGCGCGTGCGTATGCCCCTGATGCAGAGCCTGATCGCGCTGCTCGACACTTTGCTCCCGCGCAATCCTATACCTTCCTGGTGGATTGACCTCCTCACCATGGGCAGTGCCACGGACCTGGTGACCATTCCACGTCACTTTGGCTTTGAGCCCGCTCGCTTTGCCCTATCTCTCGACTATCTGCGCTGCAAACGCCCGTGGCGGCGCGACCTGATCCGATTCATCCTGGGTTATTCATAGCCAGACCGTCAAGCCAGAGACTCAAGCGAGAACTGCGAATAGGCCCTATCACTGGACAAATCCCCTGAAATCGTGTATCATTCTGCCGCAAGGAGACTAAATGTTCGGGAAGCAACTAGGAATTGACCTGGGTACAGTTAACGTTCTGGTACACGTGCAAGGACAGGGCATCGTCTTGCAGGAGCCATCGGTGGTCGCCATCTCGTCCGACGAGTACAAGATCGTAGCCGTCGGCGAGGAAGCCAAAGCAATGCTCGGCCGCACGCCAGAGGTGATCGAGGTAATACGCCCGTTACGCGACGGCGTCATCGCGGATTATCGAGTGACACAGCGTATGCTGGAGTATTTCATCAACAAAGCCGTCGGTCGCTTTCGCGTGGTCAAACCGCGTGTGATGATCAGCGTGCCGTATGGGGTGACGAGCGTGGAAAAGCGAGCAGTACGCGAAGCGGCACTGGAGGCCGGCGCCAGCCGGGCACACCTGATACCGGAGCCGTTGGCCGGGGCAATCGGCGCGGGCCTGCCGGTAGGCACTCCCTCCGGCAACATGGTACTGGACATGGGGGGGGGAGCGACGGAGGCCGCCGTCATCTCGGTGAACGGCATCGTGGTAGCGAACTCGGTCCGCATAGGCGGCCTGCGGATGGGTGAGGCCATCGCAGCCTACGTGCGCCGCAAGTACAACTTGATGATCGGTCAGCCAACGGCAGAGGAGATCAAGATCCGCGTCGGCGCGGCACTGCCGTTGGAGGAAGAGCTCGAAATAGAGGTGCAAGGCCGTGACCAGGTCGCTGGGCTGCCCCGCACCATCACGGTCAGTTCTGAGGAAGTAACAGAGGCGCTCTCTGATCCCCTCTCGGCAGTGGTTAGCGTCGTCAAGTCGGTGCTGGAGAAAACACCGCCTGAGCTATCATCGGACATCATTGACCGCGGCCTGGTGCTGGTCGGTGGCGGCGCGTTGCTGCGGAAAATAGACCAACTGATTATGCGCGAGACGGGAGTACCAGCCTACGTGGCCGAGGCTCCCATCGCGTGCGTGGCGCTGGGAGCGGGACACGCTCTGCAAAATTACGAGATTCTCCGCCGCAGCGTGCCCGGGCTATAGCAGGGATTCCACCCTCCCGCAGGTCACGATTGGCAGTATTTGCAGGCTCAAGCATTCTACCCGTACACTCTCCAGTTTTGCGTTTATTTGACACTGACACTACCCTCCAGCATCCGCATCGGTGGCGATGGGAAGCACGAAAGCAAAAGTGCTCCCCTCACCAACCTCACTCTCTACCTCTACCCGCCCGCCGAGTTTCTCCACAATGCGCCGCGCGATGGACAGCCCCAACCCATACCCTTCGGTGCGAACCTGGTCGAGCCGCGTAAACGGCGTGAACAAACGGGACTGAGCCTCCAGCGGAATGCCAGGCCCATTGTCACGCACCCAAAAGTGTACCACGCTATCCGCCTGCACCGTAGCCCCCAGCTCCACGCGGGGCGGTTGACCGCCATATTTGATACCGTTGCTGAGATAGTTGACCCACACCTCTTCGACCCAGGGAGCATAGCCTACCGCCACCGGCCAGGTCTCGGGCAGGATGATCTCGGCCTGGCACTCCTCAATGATGTGGGCCAACTGCTCCTGCGCTCCGGCCACGATGCTCGCCATGTCCAGCGGCCCCGTCCCTACTTCTACCATGCGTACTTCTGCAAACAGAAGCAACTCGCCGATGATATTCTTCATCCTGCGCCCGCTCCGCACGATAGCCTGTAGATACCGTCCCAACTCCTCAACCGGCAATAAAGCGAAATCCTCCTTCAACACATCGGCATAGCCGAGGATAAAGGTCAGTGGGGTCTTGAGGTCGTGGGCCACGGTGTGAGCAAAGGCATCCAGTTCCTCGTTGCGCGCTTCCAGTTCGGCGGTGCGTTGGCGCAGCGCTTCGACCAGCCGGGCATTGTCAATGGCGATACCGGCTGAGGCGGCCAGCGGCTCCATCAGCGCCAGGTCTGCGGGGCCAAAGCGGTCTATCTCCGTATCCACTACCTGAAGCACACCAATCACATCCTGTTTGATCCGTAGCGGGACAGCGAGGATGGAACGCAGCGCCAATTTGGTCTGCTGATCTACGCCTTTGAAATGGCGACTGTCGGCCCGCGTATCTGGCACGATCAAGCACTCGCCGCTGCGGGCTACCCGGCCGACAACCCCCTCTCCCGGCGACAGCCGCCAGCCGCGCACGATCTCGCTGGAAGGACCCGTGACCTGCCGGCAGACCAGTTCGCCCGTCTCCGCGTCAACCAACCAGATCGAGCTGGCAACCACGCCTAGCAGACGGCATACCTCGTCCAACACAGTGGCAAGCACTCGATCCAGATCAAGGATAGAGGCAAACGCCTGGCCGGCGCGGTTGAGCAATGCCAGTTCGCAGTTGCGCTGTCGCAGCGCCTCCTCCACCCGCTGGCGCTCGGTGATGTCGCGCACATAAGCGACAGCCAACCGTTTCCCATCAATCGTGACATGCCGGGTGTTGACCTCAGCCGGAAAGACCTGACCATCCTTCCTTTTGCCAGTCGCCGCCACAAAAGCGCCACTGGTCGCCAACTCCTCGGTGACGACAGCGGGCAACATGATCATTGCTTCCTCTGAAACCAGGTCAGCTATGGTGAGCCCGATCAGCTCTTCTCTGGCGTAGCCAAATATCTCACAGGCCGAACCGTTGCAGTCGAGCACACGACCTTCCCACGTCTGCAAGAAAACAGCGTCAGTAGATGCTTCAAAGAGCGCCCTGTACTTCTCCTCGCTCTCCCGCAGCGACTGTCCGACCTCCCGCTTCTCAATGGCCCTGCGGATCGTCACCAACAACTGCTCCACATTGTAAGGCTTCTGCACGTAGCCATAAGCGCCCAGGTTGACCGCCTCAATGGCCGATGACTGTGAAGCGTACCCGGTGACGACGATACACTCGGTACTCGGAGAGCGCGCCTTGATCTTTTCCACCAACTCTAGGCCGGACATGTCCTCCAACTTTAGGTCTATCAGCGCCACGACAGGCCACTCCTCCTCAAGCCGGTACAGGGCTGCTTCTCCCGTGGCAACGGCCACGGGCGCATACCCCTTGGCCCTGAGGACGTGGGAGAGGGTCTTTCTGATGCTGAGATCATCATCTACGATAAAGATACAACCCTTTGTATCCACGACTCACCTCACGATTAGCAGTTATCATCTCAATAAACTGGGGAGCGGGGGGTTTGCGGGGTCAGGGTGTCGGACTCCCCAACTTGTTGGGGGCAACACGCGAAGAACCCGAACAAGTTCGGGACTCCAATATACCAGCCACGCAAACTCCCAAAGACCCAAGATACATTAACAGTTAGCAGCTAGCGTTCGGGTTGGCGTAGAGCAGGAAGGGGAGGGAACTGGTAATTCCCTGGAGGATGGCTGTCATTTCCGCTGCTCCGACCAGGGAAAACGGGCCTGCGAACTCGTCCTTCAACTCCAAGCTCTTGACTCGAAAATCGGATGAGATACTCATTCTCAACAAATCGTTCTCAAAGTCCATCTCGCCGGCGCCACTTTTTACAGACAGCCGCGACTCCTTGCCGCCTTCCCGCCTTCTGATAACCCACCCTGCCTCGCCTCTCTCGATATAGAAGGCATTGTCGTCTTCTTGCTCGAAATCACTTTCCTGCAAAAAGAGCCGGGGCTTGTCCAGGTAAGGCTTGCCATCGTGCACACAGAAGGCGGCGCAGTTGCCACACTCGTTGCAAAAGTCGTCCACGTGGATGATCTGCCGGGCCTGCTCAATGCGGAAAACCTCCTCCCCCGTCACCGCCAGCCGGCCCTGCTGGTAGGAGACCACCGGCAGCGTCAGGCTCACCGGTGAGACAAGGAAGGTGTAATTGGCCCGGTTGGGACACACCTCCACGCACTTGTCGCAAAAGCTGGAGCACTGCATACACCTGGCTGCCTCAAGCAGTGCCGCTTCCTCCGTCAGAGCGGCCTCCACCAGGTCAAAGCCCCCGCGCTGTGCAAGCGGGAGCACCTCTCCCTTGTTCTGAGACACTCTTCTGGCTCGAACCCGTTTCACCTGCACGATCTCTTCTTCGCAGAGCACGGGGAGTTGGACGGACGGACGGTCAAAGCTGAGACCCAACTGCCGGCAAATCGCCTCGGCAGCCCGCCTCCCGTCGGCGCACGCCTCGACGATGGTGGCGGGTCCTCGGACCGCGTCCCCTCCCGCGTAGACCCGCTCCTCGCCTGCAAACCCGGTTGCGGCATCGGCGGCGATGGTCCGATTCTTGCGCAGAGAGACCCCGCTCCCGTCGAGAAACGAGACGTCTGGGGTCTGGCCGATGGCAACGATGATGGCGTCCGCCTCGATCCGAAATTCGCTGCCCGCGATGGGAACCGGCCTTCTCCTCCCGTCCGCGCCAGGTTCTCCCAACTCGTTCCGCGCGCACTCCAGTGCGGCAACCTTACCCGCCCTCAAGATGACCCTGGTGGGAGAGACCAACTCTTGCAAAAGAACGCCCTCTGCCAGAGCCTCCTCGACCTCCTCCTCAGCAGCCGGCATCTCTTTCCGGGTGCGGCGATAAACAACAGTCACACGCCCC
>JAUXFI010000204.1 GCA_030620125.1 Anaerolineae bacterium | reverse complement strand
TCCCGGCGGGCGCGGTGCGGGTGTGTTCGTAGGGCCAGGTGGCCCAGGGGTGGATGTCGGGGTGGTGGTGGGGCTCGAGGTGGGAGTGTGCCAGGGCGTGACGGTTGGCACGGGCGTCGCAGTCGGCGTGGCAGTGCCCGGTTGGATGACTTGTACCACTACAGCCTCCCCTTCGACCAGCCCTGTCTCCGCGCTGCTGGCGCGATAGGTGTTGGTGATCTGATCGCCGGTGAAGGATGGGTCAATCCGCACGCGCAACCACAGCGCGCGCGCTTCACCGGGGGCCAGCGCGCCCAGTTCCCAACGCACGTCCCCGCCGATCTGGGTGCAGTCGTCGCTGCACGCTTCGAATGTCGTGCCCGCCGGCAGTGTGTCGGTGACGACGACGGTGGTGAGTGACTGCGCGCTGCCCGCGTTGCTCACGCTCAGGTCAAACTGGATCGTGTCGCCGGCGACGGCTGTAGTGCGGTCGGACGTCTTGGAGATGCTCAGTTCGGATTGCGCCATTACTTGCATCGTCATCTGGGCAACGCCGGGGCAGCCGTCGGCGTCCAGCAATTGCAGCGTGACGGTGTAGGTACCGGAAGCGGTGTAGGCGTGGGGCGAGGTGGTGTCGCCGCTGCCGTCGCCAAAGTCCCACACCGGGGTGTAAGGCGACCGGTTGCTCAACCCGTCGTCCGTGTAGCTGAAATCCACGCTCTGCCCCATGTAGGCCGGGTTGGCGCTGGCGTTGGCCTGGATCGCGTTGGGGTCAATGGTATAGTCCACGACCCAGCGGTACAGCAGCGCGGCCTGGTCGGCGGGGTCGCTGTCGCCAGCGCGGATGGAGAGGGTGTTGTTGCCCCGCTCGAAGACGGCTCCGATGTTGGGCGGCATAAGGATGGTGTAGAGACTGCCGCTTTCGTCGCCGCTACCGGACCACAGGGTGTACAACCCGTTGAGGTACAGCGTGGCGTCGCCGTCAATGGCAGCTAACAGTGAGAGGTTGCCCGGCGAAACAACCGGGTCTCCGCTGCCGTTCAACTGTGTGTTGATGGGGATGCAAAAGTTCTTCCGCAGGAAGAGATATTGCGGGGCCGGGGAGGTGGCGATAGGATAGCCGTTGTCGTAGTCGGTCCCGTCGGAGCGGCGAGGATAGGCGGTGCCGTTGCCTACGTCGTCAGTCAATGGCCCGCCGGCAGTCCCACCCCACAAGTGGTCACCGCCTGCGAGTGTGGTCGTGGCCCAGGGCGCGACCCGTTGAACGGGGAAGGCCACGCTCCATCCCCCGTCGTTAAAGTCGCGGTTGCGCCAGTTGGGGTCGGGGTCGCCTTCGCTGGATTGCAGCAGGGTCCTGTCCTCGGGCACCACCTGGTCCGGGTACAGCCCCAGGCCAGCCACCTGTCCCTCGTCGCTGACGATGACCAGTTGGCCGCTGCCGGATGGGGGCTGGGCGATGCTCAAAGTTGGCAGCAGGAATGTGGCTGTCAGTGCTGCGATGCCTAGCAACGGTAGCAAGGCAAGGCATACTCGTCTTAAATGGCGCATTGTTACACCTCCTTGAACGCATTGTTGCACTTGTAGCACGCACGGCGCTGGAACTAGAGGTCCGTGTGGTCTCTTTCTAGAGGGCATCTCTAGTATTATACACATGTTTGAAGGCTATGTCTATGGGACTTTGACCCATGTTGGCCTCAAAATCGTCCCATGTTGGCCTCAAGATTGTCCTGCGCGGGTAACCACTCGCCATCCATCCCGCAGGTTCGGACATCTCCAGGCGCGGAAGTGTGCTTCCGCCGGATGTCCAAGCCTGCAACCCAATTGCCACACTGCACGTATATATGTAGATGTACAAGTGTTTCCCTTTTCGCTAGAGTTATACTATAATGGGTCTGTCAAGGCCAAACCGCGAGGAGTGTTCAGTCATGAGACGTTTTCGCTGGATCTTGCTACTGGCTCTGGTAGCAACGTTAGTTTTCACTGGGGTATCCCACGCTCAGAGCAAGACTCTCTATTGGGAACGCTTCGACGTGAAAATCACCGTCTTGCCCAACGGTGATTTTGTCGTCGAGGAGATACAAGAGATCGTCTTTACCAGCGGGGAGTTCCACTTTGGCTACCGCAGCATCCCGATGGACCGGCTGGAGATCATCACGGGCGTGGAGGTATGGGAGGGCAGCCAGCAGTATGAGCCGGGCTACGGCGACCCCTACACTTTTGAAACCTCTGTAGACGAGGGAGAGTTCAATATCAAGTGGTACTTTCCCTACACATCCAACACTTCCCACACCTTTGTTCTCCGCTACACCGTCCAGGGGGGCCTGCGCTACTACGAGGGCGGCGACCAACTGTTCTGGAAAGCGGTCTACGACGACCGCGATTTCCCCGCCTACAACTCTACCGTCACGGTTCACCTGCCGGCGGGGGCGACGGCTGATCCCGTGGCTGCATACGATGCTGAGGCGACGATAGCCGGGCAGGGCAGTGATACGGTTGTCTTTACGGCCCAGGAGACGCTCGAGTCGGGGCAGGTGTTCGAGGTGCGCGTACAGTTCCCTCACGGGATTGTGCAAGGCAGCGCTCCGTCCTGGCAGTCGGCCTATGACTTTGAGGCAGATTGGGAGGAGAGCTACAAGCCGTGGGCTGATCTGGGGTTTGGGTTGGTCGGGGCGTTGCTGCTGATCGGCGGCCCGCTTTTGTTGCTGCTGTTGTGGTATCTGCGCGGGCGCGACCCCAAGGTCGTTCTTCCGGCGTCCTATCTGACCGAGCCTCCTGGCGACGACCCGCCTGGCGTGGCCGGCACGCTGGTGGATGAGAAGGCGGATATGCAGGACATTATCGCCACGCTGGTGGATCTGGCGCGGCGAGGGTACCTCACTATCGAAGAGGAGCAAAAGTCCGGTTTTCTCGGCGGGACCAAGTTTGACTTTACTTTCCGCCGCACCAACAAGCCTGCCGGCGACTTGCTGGCCTACGAGCGGACGCTGTTGAGCAAGGTGTTCGGCGGGCGCAGTAGCCGGCGCATGTCCTCTCTGCGCGACAAGTTCTACACCGCCATTCCCAAGATTCAGCGTCATCTCTACAAGGAGACGATCAAGCGCGGTTACTTTAGAAGCAGCCCCGACAAGGTGCGTAAGAAGTACATCGGCATAGGAACCCTGGTACTGCTGGGGGCGATTGCGGCCGGCATTTGCCTGACGATCTTTCTAGCGGAGTATACCAGCGCGATTGTGTGTCCCTTCATCGGGTTGGGGGCCACGGGCCTGGTTATGCTCATCGTCGGCAACTGGATGCCGGCCAAGACGCGCAAGGGAGCCGAGCAGGGCGCCAGGTGGGAGGCTTTCAAGCGTTATCTGAAAGAAATCGAGCGTTACACCGATCTGAACCAGGCCACGGATGTGTTCGAAAAGTACCTGCCCTACGCCGTCGCCTTTGGGCTGGATCAGGGTTGGGTGCGCAAGTTCTCGCGCCTGGAGACGGCCTACGTGCCTATGCCGGTGTGGTACGTTGCGACGCCCGTCTACGCCGGCAGTAGGCGGAGGGGAACAGAGGCTGGTGGCGCTGCGCCGTCGCTCGACTCGATGAGCGGAGGTCTGGGGGCCGGGCTGGATAGTATCTCGACCGGCCTGGGAAGTATGCTCGATTCGGCGGCCAGCACGTTTGCCAGCGCGCCCAGCAGTTCAGGGAGTGGTGGCGGCTTCTCCGGCGGGGGTGGTGGAGGGGGCGGGGGAGG
>JAUXFI010000028.1 GCA_030620125.1 Anaerolineae bacterium | reverse complement strand
AACGGATAGATCTGGTGGAGACACATCACTATGTGCCCCTGCCGATCTGTCCGTGGCGTACCGCCTCATTCGCTTATCCGCTACCATCCGCTGCGCCGAGCCGACAAGACGGTAAACAAGCACGAATCCTGACTAACCCGATCCGCGGATGATGTAGATTAGGGGATCTGATTGATTATGAACAGTGATAGTATTTTCAGTGAAGCAACAAGGTTCGAAAATCAAGGCAAATTCGCTCTCGCAGCGGAGGAGTATAGGCACGCAATCAAGCTGGGGATTGGTGATCAAGCGATTGCCCATCAAGGAGTAGGCAGAGCTCTGGCACGACTCGGTCGCTATGAGGAGGCGTTGGATGAGTGTCAAAAAGCACTAGCCTTGGATCCAGAGCTACATTTAGCACATGGGGTGCTGGGATATATCTACACCCGGCGGGCTAAGTACGACTTGGCGGAAGGAGAATACTTGGCGGCTTTGCGCCTACAGCCGGACTATGTGATCGCCCTAGTTAGTTTGGCATACATATATTCTGAACAAGAATGCTACGAAAAAGCAATAGCGATATGCAAAAGAGGTCTTCAGTATCAACCACAGAACCCAAAGCTCCGGATTGCTCTCGCGGAGCTATATCGTAGTCAATCCCGTTTCAGCGAGGCGATTGAGCAGCTTAATGAAGCGCGAAAAACGAGAGTCTCTTTCAGAATCCTGTTCCATGCTGTTGCTATCTTTGTAAACGTGGTGCTTCAATTCTCTGAAAAGTTGAATCCCGTAACTAGAACAGGTATAAACGCCGCTATTTACCTGGTCGCGTTACTAGCTCCGCCGTTCTTGAGCATCCCCATTGGTCTCGTGTTACTGAGCTTTGGCTTGATACTGGTATTTGTATATCCGCGTATCTATACCTACGAAGGGAAGGAACTAAGAATACTGTTTCTATTCCTCCTGTATTTCTTGGATTGTGCAATTTACTGGGGTATTGTCTTTCTGCTGCGCCCACAACTGATTGAGTGATTCTATCAACGGTAAACTATGATGCGAATCTTTAGAAAGATACTTGTTGTGCTATTGGTAGGCATCTTGGTTTTGGGAGTAGGTTCATCCGACACAGCGCTCTGGTTCAAGCTAGTGATAATTGTACTCCTGGCGATCGGTGGAGTGGGGCTGCTTCTCACCGACGATGAGGAGTGGTCTCAAAGTGAATTTTCATAGCTCATTACCTTGAAGCGTGTTCCAAAAGTCGGTGGGCCACACCTACACCTTCACAGAAGGAGTATAGGTTGTGGCCACCGACCGGGCAGGGAACGACCCCTATCTTGACGGACCACGAGCATTGATAGCCAATCCGCTGTTCTTCCGCCCAGGGCTAGCGATGCTTCTGGAAGATCAGGCGGAGAGGGGTCCCTTCGAACTTGTATCGTTCCCGAATTCGATTCTCCAGATAACGTTGGTAAGAAAAGTGTACCAATCGTGTATCATTGACCATGAACACAAAAGTGGGCGGGTCCACGCCGGGCTGGCTGACGTAGTAGATCTTGAGCCTTTTACCTCGCTTGCTGGGTGGAGCGTGGCGATCCAGCGCGTCGCGCACCAGCCGGTTGAGTTCCCCGGTGGGAATGCGCAGAAAACGAGCCTCTTGCATTGCCAGCGCCGTCGGCAATACCTGGTGTACCCGCTTCCCCGTGAGCGCAGAGATGAAGAGCACAGGCACATAGTCGAGGAAGCGCAGCGCCTCACGCACCCACCTGGTGTACTCTATCATGGTGTAAGCGTCCTTCTCCACCGCGTCCCACTTGTTGACCAGCACCACCACACTGGTCCACTCGTCGAGGATGAGACTGGCTACGTGCGTGTCCTGGGCAGTGACGCCCTGAATGCCGTCTATCACCAGTAGCGCAACGTCGGCCCGTTGGATGGCCCGCAATGCCCGCAGCACACTATACTGCTCTACCCCTCGCCCGATCTTGCCCCGCCGCCGGATGCCGGCTGTGTCAATCAACGTGATGGGCGTGCTTTTCCCTTCAGTCTCCCACTCCAGGTAGGTGTCAATCGCGTCGCGGGTGGTGCCGGGGATCGGGCTGACGATGGCCCGCTCCTCGCCGAGCAGCTTGTTCAAGAGCGACGACTTGCCCACGTTTGGCCGGCCAACGATGGCGATTTTGACCGTCGCGTCCTCACCCCCCCCTTCCCCCCCTATAGGGGGGGGGAGGGGCAGTGCCTCGACCACCTCGTCCAGCAGGTCGGCTACGCCCGTGCCGTGCAGGGCAGAAACGGGGTAAACTTCCCCCAGGCCCAGACCGTAGAACTCTAGCGCGGCCTGGCGGAGGCGGGGATTATCGGCCTTGTTGGCGGCCAGAAAGACGGGACAGCGGGCGCGGCGCAGAATGTCGGCCACCTGCTCGTCGGCGGGAGTGAGACCGCTGGCGACGTCGGTGATAAAGATGACCACGTCGGCCTCCTGGATCCCCATCTCAGCCTGGGCGCGCATCAAGGGGATGAAGGGGGCAGAGTCCTGCGCCAACACCCGTTCGGGACCCGGCCGCCTCCCGGCAGCGACGGTCTCGGGTAGCACCTCGATGCCGCCGGTGTCCACCACGGTGTAAAGGACGCCGTTCCATTCAGCAGGGGCGTGCAGCCGGTCGCGGGTCGTGCCTGGCTGGTCGTGCACCACCGCCAGCCGCTGGCCGACGATGCGGTTAAAGAGAGTGGACTTGCCCACGTTGGGCCGGCCCACGAGGGCCACGATTGGCCTGCTCATCCCTCGGTCACCACGGTTGGTGTGGGAGGTGGCACACTGGATATCTCCACCTGCACGGTCGCCGGATTGATGCTTTGAGCGGTCACTCCTTCTGGCACTATCACCTGTGGCTTGATCTGATGCGTGCCCACCGGCAAATCGAGTAGATCCAGGATCACACGCACGTCGTCGGCTTCCAACGCCTCCAGCACAGGCAATGGGCCACTCAGAATGACCTCGACCGTTTCCGGCGAGACGATGGCCGTGAGGCCCGGCTCCAGGCCCTGACGCTCTGGCGCGATCTCTACCGTCAGGCTGCCCTGGATGGCCTCAATGGAGACCCTCACCTCCACCACCTGCTGACCTGGTACGATGGTGACGCTCGGGGGCACGCTCAGAATCGGCTGTGCGATGACGTCGGCCTGGACGCCCTCCACGTTTATTGATTCAGTTTCGATGTAACCCGGGAGCGCCTCGATAACGCTGGGAACGCCAAAGACGGTGACGGTGGGTGGCTCGACGGAGATGTTGGTGATACGGTAGTTAGGATCAACTTGCCCTTCCAGGACAACCTTGATCGCCAGAGGACGGTAGTAACCTGACGGCTCAATGGGGATACTCACGTTGACCGCCTCAGGCGTCAACGTGACGTAGGGGACAGGCTGTCCCTCGCCGTCCTGTGTCTGCAACTGGAACTCTCCCTCAATATCGGCATCGGCGTTCTGCACCGAGACAGTCGCGACGGCTTCGACGACCTGGGCAACGTAGGTGCTAGGCCCGCTCACGGTCACCTCGTCCGGGACTGCGACCTGCGTCCGTCTGAGATAGCCTAGAGCCGGTTCTCCCTCCGTCAGCACGCGCACGGGCACAGAGCGCACAGCTATCGGTTCCAACTCCAGGGTGACGTACTCGGGTTCGACGAGTGTCACTCGCGACGGCTCTTTGTTCAACGTCACCTGGACGAGCGCTTTATAGACTCCCGCGTCCAGGCCCGTCAGGTCAATGGTGGTGGAGAAATCGTCAATTGTGAGAGACTCCAGGATCGAGTTGGGGGCGCGGACTGTGATCTGCACGTGCTCATCAAACTCCCCCACGACGGTCATGCCCTTCGCTAGCCCGGACAGCGTAACCTGGATAGGTTGGGAGTAGCGTGTCTCGTCGGTGGGATCACTCTTCTCCACAGCCACGACCCAGGCCACTGACGCCAGGATAAGCGCCAGTACCATGAGAGGCAAATTACTTCCTAGCCAACGCAGTGCCGTTTTCACGATTTATCTCCCCCCAGATTCTGCCGTGTCTGGGCGACCCAGCGTGGCCACGCTCGTTCCAACGCGGGTTGATAGAAAGCATGCAACACTGCCTCCAGCCGCTTGATGCCGAGATTACGAATGATGCGACCACTGTGAGCGATGGAGATCGAGCCACGCTCCTCGGAGACGACGACGGCTATGGCATCGCTCTCCTCCGTTACGCCGAGGGCCGCCCGGTGGCGCAGCCCCAACTCTCGATCCGCGAGAAAGGCGGTGGAGAGAGGGAGCACGCAAGCAGCAGCCAGCGCCCGTCCGTGCCGCACGATAATTGCCCCGTCGTGCAGCGTGGTGTGGGGGTCAAAAATGGTCACCAGCAGTTCGGGCGTAATGACGGCGTCGAGGGAGACGCCACTGTCTACAAGTTCCTGCAAGCCGGTCTCCCGCTCCAGCACGATCAGAGCGCCGCATCGTCGCCCGGCGAGGGTGCCGCATGCCTGTGCAATGGCAGCCAACGTCTGTTCGAGGACGGTGCGGTCCCCCGTCGTCCGCCCGAACAGCGCCCCGGCCCGGCCCAACTGCTCCAACGCCCGGCGCAATTCCGGCTGAAAGATGACAGGGATGGCCACGAGTAATGCCGGCAGGGCGTTCTGCGTCAGCCACCCGAAAGCGCGCAAGCGTGTCACGCCGCCCATCAGGATGACGACGATGATGAGGATAATCACACCGCGCAGCAAGGGCACAGCCCGGGTGCCGCGCACTATGTACAGGAGCCAGAAGAAAATAAAGGCTACGAGCAGAATATCAACGGCGTCTACTACCCAGTTGAACCGTTGTAAATACCACAGCAGGTTGGTCACTACTCAAACCCCAGGTCCCAGGCTCCAATTCTCAGCCGGTATCATGCTCGCCAAGTTGCTCCAGCAATTGTTGGTAAACTGCGATGTTGGGCGGATGGAGTGCAACGATGGCCCGGATGGTGGACCTGGCCTCTTCGTGCCGCCCAGCCTCCAACTGCAAGTCCCCCAACTTGTCCAGTTGTTCCAGCGCCTGTTCGCGGTGACCGGCGTTGAGCCGTGCCTGCGCCAGGCGAGTGCGCAGCGGAATGTCATCGGGCCGCTCAACGACAGCGTCTTCCAGGATAGTGAAAATGCGCTGTGTGTTGCCGCTTTCGCGGTAGACTTTCAGCAGGCTATCGAGTTCAGTGATCGCCAGTTCGGGCCGGTTGAAGCGATAGTAGAGTTCCATCAGCGTCAGGTGGGCACGCTCGTCGTCGGGAGCGAGATTGCGGATCTGCTCGTAGATGCCAACGGCGCGTTTCCAGTCCACGCGCTGCATATCAATGTCGCCTATTTTGTGCAGAATGCGAACCGACCATCTCCGTTCCGGGTCGCCTCGTGGCGCTAGCCGCAACGCTTCCTGGTAAATGTCACGTGCCTGGTCCATCTGGGCCAGGTGATAATAACTATCGGCCAGGATCAGGTAGTGATCCAGCGCCTCGTCAATCTCCCCGTGGCTGATAAGCATGTCAACCAACTTGGCCCGCACAACGGTGTTCATCGGCGTCAGCTTTAGGGCACGCTTGTACATTGCCACTGTCTGGTGGACGTTACCACGCGCCAGGTAGGTATCGGCAATAGCGACGAATTTGGCCACTGCATCGTCCACCTTGCCCATTGCCAGCAATACCTGGGCCATTTGCCGGTGGATGGGCAGGTAGGTGGGAGCATGGCCCAGGGCGTAGTGACATTCTTCCAATGCGGCGTAGAATATGCCACGTTTGACATATTCCTGTGCTAGTGCTACCGATTCCAGGACACGCTCTGAGCCTGGAATGGTCAGTATCTCGGCCAGGCTCAAGGTGGGCCCTTCTTCAGTCAGTGCATCCAGCCGCTGGCGCACCTGGACAACTTTGTCCTCCCACCCTTTCTCGCTGAGGAACTCGACCAGCGAATTGGTGAATTCCAACGCTTGCTCCCGTTCCCCCTTGGCGATGTAACTGTCGGATAGGCCCTCGTAGAGTTGGATCAGGTCGTCGGCTTGCTCCCGCCGGACGCTGGCCAGGTCCACCATTTTGAGCACCTCGATAAAGTGCTCCAGGGCCTCGTCAATGCGCCCTCTGGCGCGGTAGCACTCGCCCAAAGCGAAATGGCTGCCCAGCGCGTACTCGGGGTGGGAGACCGCGCGCTCGAACTGGGGAATAGCGGCGTCGAAGCGCAGCTTTTCCTGGTAGAGCAGGCCGAGGCTAAAGTGCACGGCGAGTTGTTCAGCCCCTCCCTCGATTACTTTCTCGTAGGCAGCAATTGCATCCTCGATCTTTCCCCGGGTCTGGAAATCAATCGCCCGCCCGATCAGAGCGTCAATCTCCACCTTGCTGAGTCCAGGAGTCACAGAGGGCAATGTCGCCGCCACTTCTTCCTCAAAGACGCTCTCAGCGAGGTCGGTAAGCGCCTTCTGACGGGTGATCTCGACAGGGCTGCCCCGATCCTCGGCGGCTTTGATATCCATCAAGCTCGAAAACTCTAGCGTGACGAGGCCAGTCGGTTCCTCCATGGCCGCGAGTTCATTGGGCTCCTCTCCGGAAACGTCAGTCCCAGGCGCTGCGGTAACTTGCTCCCCGTAGCGGAGACTATTGAGGGCGGCCAGCACCTCAGTATTGTGTGGGTCCAGCTTGAGGGCGTGTTTGCAGACCTGTACAGCGTAGTCGTTCTTTCCCTGAGCGCTGTAGATGCGTGTCATTGCCAGACATTCCTCGATCACTTTGCGTACTTGTCCGAGACGCTGGTAGTGCTGGAGCAACTGCGCGTGAGCCTGCAGACAGTCGGGGTAGACACGGGCGGCATCCTGCCAACGTTCCAGCGCCAGATGAGGAGCCTGCTGTTGATTGGAGTAGCGTTCGGCAGAGTCCACGTAGGCTTTGGCGGCAGCCTTTCCTCGGCCCAATTGCTCCTGCGCCTTGCCTATGCGTTCCAGAAGCACAGGGTCGTCTGGCTCGAAGGCACTGGCCCGCTGATAGTATTCCAGGGCCTCATCCAACTGGTCTGCGTTGGAGTAGGCTAACCCCAGATTGGTGAGGGCGCCGCCGTCGTCAGGGAACTCTGCCACTGCGCGTTGATAAGCCGTTATGGCTTGCTCCCAGTTCCCCTCCCAGGCAGCATTGGTCCCGGTCCGCATCGCTTTTTCGAATACTTGGCGATTCCCTGACATAGCCGTTAGCCTTTTAGCAGTTAGTCGTCCATAGCCGTTAGCCGCTGGTTGCTAACGGCTGACTGCCAACAACTGAGTTAGGATAGCTTTTTGTGCGTGCATACGGTTCTCGGCCTGATCCCACAGCACCGAGTGCGGCCCATCGCAGACGCCGTCGGTGATCTCCTGTCCCCGGTGGGCCGGCAGGCAGTGCATGACGATGACGTCGGGGCGTGCCTCGGCCACCAAAGTCTCATTCACCTGGTAGGGCATAAAGATACGGGCTCGCTCCTCGGCCTCGGTTTCCTGGCCCATCGAGGCCCACACGTCGGTGTAGATGGCGTCGGCCCCGGCGACTGCCTCGTGGGGATCGTGGGTTGCCAACAGGCGACTGCCGCTAGCGGCGCCGAATTGCTCTCCCTGCGCCCACACGTTGGGGGGCAGTTCGTAGCCCGGCGGCCCGGCGATGACGAAATCCATCCCCAGCAAGCCTGCGCCAAAGAGCAGCGAGGTCGCTACGTTGTTGCCGTCGCCGATGAAGGCCAGTTTGCGGCCCTTTAGCTCCCAGCCTTTGCGCTCGACGATGGTGAGGAAATCGGCCAACCCCTGGCAAGGGTGGTTGTAGTCGGAGAGGCCGTTGATGACGGGCACGCGAGAGTACTCCGCCAGCGTGAGGATGTCGTCGTGGGCAAAGACACGCGCCATGATGCCGTCCACGTAGCGGGAGAGGACGCGGGCTACATCCGGCACGCTCTCCCGCTGGCCCAGTTTGATCTCCAAGGGAGAGAGGTAGAGCGCCTGTCCGCCCAGGTGGATCATCCCCATCTCGAAGGAGACGCGAGTGCGCAAGGATGGCTTCTGGAAGACCAGGCCCAACGTCTTGCCTTTGAGCAGGGGACGGTTTCCGCCGGCCTTCCACTCATCTTTCAGTTCAACCGCCAGGTTGAGCAAGCCACGCAGTTCATTGGGTGTCAGATCAGCCAAGCTGAGAAAGTGGTCCATTGATACCTCCAGTAGGTTTTCTGCTGGCAAGTAGTATACCACAAGCAACGCAGGAAAGAAAGCGATAGGAGAAAGAACTAACAATGAGACAGTGAACAATGGTCAACTTGCAGCAGATCAACAAATCTCAAATCACCAAATCCTCGTCGCCCTCGGCCAGCAGGCCGAACTCCTTGCAGGCCCGGGAGATGGGCTTTAGGCGATGCGGCCGGGGTCGCTCATCACAGCCCCAGGCGTGAGCGTGTCGCCGGGGATTTCTCGACCTGTGCTTCCTCACTCGACAAGCCGGGCACGTGAACCACAAAGTGAAAGTACTCTGGCGAACTGGATAGAAACGTGTGCGCCTCGCCGGGTTCGATGACGATTACATCCCCAGCCTCCAGAGTGACTGTCTCCTGATCTACCCGCATCTCCGACGTGCCGCGCGCGACCAGGTAAATCTCTGTGATCCTGTGGTGGACGTGCGGCTCGTCAATCCCCTCGTTCGCGTACCCGACCGAGACGGGCAGATCAGAGTTCCAGTGCCCGACATACCACCCCTTACTGGCGTTTGGATCAGCTCTCTCAATACGCATTGTTCATTGTTTCATTGACTCATTGTTCATTGACTTCCCGCCCATCATACTGCTGCCTGTAATACTCCTGATAATGCTCGCCGCTCTTGATGGGCCGCCACCACCACTCGTTCTCGACGTACCAGCGCACCGTCTTCTTGATGGCTTCCTCGCAGGTGTGGGCCGGTTCCCAGCCCAGCCCGCAGATCTTGAGCACATTGAGCGCGTAGCGCCGGTCGTGGCCGGGCCGGTCGCGCACCGGCTGGATGAGACTCTCCGGCTTGCCCAGCAGTTTGAGTACCAGGTGGGTCATGTCAATATTGGGCATCTCGGTGCCGGTGCCGATGTTGTAGATGCCGCCGATCTCCCCCTTGTGCAGCACAATGTCAATCGCCTCGCAGTGATCCAGCACGTACTGGTAATCACGCACTTGCAACCCGTCGCCGTAGAGGGGCAGCGGCAGGTCATCAATTGCGTTGGTGACAAAGAGCGGCACGACTTTTTCAGGATATTGGTATGGGCCGACGTTGTTCGCGCCCCGGGTGATGGTCACCGGCAGGCCATAAGTGACGTGGTAGGCGTTGACCATCAGGTCGGCGCTGGCTTTACTAGCGGCGTAGGGGCTGCGTGGGGCGACGGTGTCGGTCTCTTTCGAAGCGCCTTCTGGTACGTGGCCGTAGACTTCGTCAGTGCCCACCTGGTGCATACGCTCCAACCCAAACTCGCGGGTCGCCTCCAGCAGCACGTAAGCGCCGTAGACGTCGGTCTTGATGAAGGCGTCGGGGTCCATAATGGACCTATCAACGTGAGTGTCTGCCGCAAAATTGACGATGGTGTCCACGTCGTAGGCGCGGATCGTCTCCCGCACCGTGGCAGCGTCGCAGATGTCACCCCGCGCGAAACCGTAACGACCGGCGAACTGCTCGGCCACGTCCTTGAGATTATCCAGGTTCCCGGCGTAGGTCAGTTTGTCGTAGACGACAATGTGGTAGTCGGGATACCTTTCCAGCACATAACGGACAAAGTTCGAGCCGATAAAGCCAGCTCCACCAGTAACCATCAAATTGCGCATAATGTACCTCCTGTGTTGTGAGACTCGTTCCGCGCTATTCTACCATAACCGGTAGGCAGGGCAACCTTGACTTGTGGCACGAAAATGCTATCATTGCTTTGCCCAGCCGGAACCGGCGATGAAAGGTCACTTCCGGCTCGCTTTACACTTCACGGCCCGAAACGCAGTATCGGGAGATATTGTCTGTCTCCCTGCCTGACTCTGGATTGACCAAATGTATCTCGAACCACGACGGCGAAAAAAGAGTCGCTCATCTCCGTGGCGCGTGCTGATTCTGCTGCTGCTCATCGGCGCTGCCTTCTACGTCTATACTCTTATCCAACAAGAGCAAGTCGAGAGCCCCTTCACCCCAACCCCTACGCCCACGCGCGCGGCGCTCTCCTACGCTACCGAGGCGGAGGAATTGTACCTGCAGGGCAAACTGGCGGAGGCCATCGCTGCCTACGAGCAGGCCATCGCGCTCGATCCCGGCGACGTGCTGCTGCGCATCCCCCCGGCGCGGCTGCTGGTCCTGGAGGGGCGGACTTTGGAGGCGGTGCACCGCGCTCGACGGGCGGTCGAGATGGCGCCGGAGAACGCGCGGGCGTGGGCGGTCCTGGGGCTGGCCTACGACTGGAACGGTGATGTAATGGAGGCGATTGATGCCTGCAGACGCGCTATCGAACTGGACCCGACCTACGCCGAGGGGTACGCCTACCTGGCCGAGGCCTATGCCGACGCCATGCGCTGGGCAGATGCAATGGAGGTCGCTCGGACCGCCTTACAATTGAACGAACATAGCGCGGACGTGCAGCGCAACTATGGCTACGTGCTGGAGACGCAGGGAGACTATTGGGGCGCGTTGAAGGCTTACGAGCGGGCACTGGAACTTTGCCCCAACCTGGCTTACATCCACGTCTCCGCCGGGCGAAACTACCGGGCGCTGGGAGATTTGGACGCGGCGGCGAACAGTTTCCAGCGAGCCATCGAGATTGACCCCAGCAACGCTGAAGCCTGCGACCAACTAGGATGGACATACTTTACCCTGGAAGAGTACGATCAGGCCGAGACCATCCTCAAGCAAGCGACCGAGGCCGATCCCGAGTTCGGACGAGCGTTTGGACACCTGGCGATCACCTACTGGGCACGTCGTAACTATGAGGCTGCTATCCCCAGTTTCGAGCGAGCCATCAGGTTTGAGTACATCACAGCACGACAGAACGCCAAGGAATTCTACATTACCATTGAGGACCGGGGTAGCGATGCTATGGAGCCATCGTCGGACGTGGTGATGCGCGGTGACTTTGTCTCCACGTCAGAGGATAACCTGGACACACTGCAGGCCACACTAGCGCCGGAGAAGGAGTATGACGAGGCGTGGGCCAACGCGCGTGGTACAGTGACACTTGACACGCGGGCGGGAAAGTACACGCTGATACTGGAAGGAGTGCCTAGATTAAGCTACGATCAGGCATACGTGGGTTGGTTCAAGGGAGTCAATACGCTCTCAGGCAATCCGCTGAACACTGGGTCGTTCAACGTCAAGGCCAATGGGAGCGCGGAGATGGAATTCGAAGCTACGCAGGTTGATGGACCCGCGATCGAGTACTTTTACACCCTGGGGCTGGCCTATTTCTACATGGACGAATGTCACAAGTCGTACCCCCTCTTCGATGCAGCGCTCCAGATAGACCCAGAAGAACCGAACGCGCTGGAAGGCATCCGGTTGTGCCAGGAGGCAGAGGCCGGCTTCTAGCCTCTGCTGCAAACATCCCTGGACTCTTTGGGAGTTGGCGTGGTCAGGGTGTTGGACTCCCTAACTTGTCGGGGTCGCCACGCAAAGAACCTGAATCGGGGGCTCGCTCCTGGTGCGCCTGGACGAACTCGCAAGTCTTCTCCGCCACCGTTTCCCACTCGCTATCCACCGTGATGCAGTGACCAGAGTTGCGCAGTGTGATCAACTCCTTGTCGGCAGAGCCAGCCCGCTCGTAGGTGTACCGGGCACTGTCGGGATGAATGGCCGTGTCAAGCGTGCTGTGGATAACGAGCAGGGGGCACGTCAACCGGGGCAGTGCCCGCCGCGCCCGCCGGATCAGCTTCAAGAGTTCGTAAGCAGCGGGGATGGGGTTCTCCTCGTAACTCCAGAGGCGCATGTCAGCCTCCGAGCTGGTCAGGTCGCTGTCGCTTTTATCGGACTTGGGCTTCTTGTGGATCAGGTACTTGAGGATAGGGGTCAGGTAAATGAGCCGTTCAGCTACCACGACGGCGGGGGAGTAGAGGATAATCCCCGGCAGTTCGGGATGCTGGTCAGCCAGGTAGATGGCAAGCAGAGAGCCCATCGAGAGGCCGCCGGCGAAGACCGTCTCGCAGCGAGTTTGGAGATCGGCCAGCGCCATCTCCGCGTGACCAGTCCAGTCGGTCCACTTGCAGCGGTTCATGTCCTCTACAGTAGTCCCGTGTCCCGGCAGAAGCGGCCCAGACACGGTGAAACCCCGCTGGTGTAGGTAGTCTCCCACTAGCCGCATCTCTGGCGGTGAACCGGTGAAGCCGTGAATGAGCAGCACCCCAACGGGGCCGCCCTCGAGGAAGAAGGGGGATGGGTCCAGGTGAGAATGTCGGGTCATTTTGACACCTCAACAGTAAATATGAGGTTCGCAGCGCAGGAGAGCCAGCGCGCTGTGGCCGTCTACCATCTCGCCGTTGCGCGCCATCTCCAGTGCCCGCTCAATCGACACCGGGTGCACCTCGATGATCTCGCCCGGCTCGCGCTGCGGTTCGCGGTCCAACCGGACATTGCGGGCCAGCACGATGTGGCAGGTCTCATCAATGATGCCGACGCCGGGGTGGAAGGAACCCACGTAGAGCCAGTCGTCGCTTTCTCCTCCTACCTCCTCGGCCAACTCCCGCTTCGCCAGGTCGAGGGGGCTGCCGTTAAAATCGTGAAAGCCACCGGCGACCACCTCCCAGCACCAGTCATCCAGCGTGTAGCGAAACTGGCGGATGAGAACAACCTGCCCGTCGGCAGTTACCGGCACCACCCAGACCGCGCCGGTGCTCTGGATGTAGGTGTAGGGGGCCACGTGGTCGTCGGGCCAGCGCACCTGATCCTCCCGCACGCGGAACATGTGGTGGGTGAATGGATAGTCAGTGGCCAGATGTTGCCAGCCGAGTTTGATTCCGTTGGGTTTGTCGTCAGAATGAGTCATTTCACATCATATTCTACCCGCTCTGCCCGTCTGCGCAAGTCGGCACGTGAGACCTCTCTCGCTTTCTGGGTCAGCAAGCCAACTTGCGCGGGCAGGTGAGGTGGGGTAGCAGAGCTTTGTGAGGAGAAAGCCAATGCCCAAGCCTACCAGACACTCGCCTCGTGTCTCTCGCCCCCCATATCTTGTATCTTGCATTCTGTTCCTCGCCCTCTGCCACAAACCTTTCTCTTTAAGCTTTTCAATCACCTCTCTCTTTCGCTCAAACTCCATGGTT
>JAUXFI010000026.1 GCA_030620125.1 Anaerolineae bacterium | reverse complement strand
TTTGGGATTTCGCAGGGTCGAGGTGTTGGAGTCCCCAACTTGTTGGGGGTGTGACGTAATGAACCCGAACAAGTTCGGGAGTCCGATGTGTCCACCCTGCAAACTCCCAGAGACCCACCATCTGCCGGAAGGGTGTAGCTGGCTACGCCCTGGAGGTGGCTTTTTCGTCTGGTTGCGCCCGCCGCCGAGTCAGCCGGAGTATCGTACGTGCCTGGTGGCCGTTTCTGTGCCGCTGGGAATCCCCCACTTGCCCCTTCCTCCCCCCTGCGGTATAATCCCCCTGCTGCCCACTGCAGCCTAGAAATGAGGACTTATGCCCCGAACCTACGTCTCTCTCGACCTGGAGACCACCGGCCTCAACGCCGACCGTGACGCCATCATCGAGGTCGCCGCGGTAAAGTTCCAAGACGACGAGGTACTGGATACATTCTCCACCTTCGTCAATCCCGGCCGCCCCATCCCCCTCCAAATCACCGAACTGACCGGCATCCGCGACGACGACGTGGCCAACGCGCCCGACCTGCACAGCGTGCTGTCCCGGTTAGCTCGCTTCGTCGGCCAGCAGACCATCGTCGGTCACAGCATCGGGTTCGACCTGAGCTTCTTGCGCCGTCATTCTCGGCTGTTCGAGAACGAACTCCTCGACACATTCGAGTTAGCCAGCGTGCTCGTCCCGCACGCCGAGCGGTACAGCCTCAAGGCGCTGGCAAAGATGCTGGGAATCGAGCTGGAGCAGGCGCACCGGGCGCTGGACGATGCCCAGGCCACCCATCACCTTTTCCGCGCTCTCCTGCGCCGGGCAGCGAGCCTGCCCCCCCGCGTACTGAAAGAGATCGTGGGCCACGGCGAACGAGCCAGGTGGCCCGCCGCCAGCTTCTTCCGTGACGCGCTGGAGGAGGCCGCCCGCCACCCACCCGACCGGCGCACTAAGCCCAGACCAGACGCCGCTTCAGGAGGGCCGCTGTTCGCTGCAGCAAAGAAAGCCCGCCCCTTGCAGCCAACCGCCGAGCGGACACCGTTGGACGTGGAGCAACTGGCGGCGATCCTGGAGGAAGGCGGGGCCTTCCAGGCGCACTTCCCAGGCTACGAGTACCGCCCCCAACAGGTGGAGATGCTGCGCGGCGTGGCGTGGGCGCTCAGCCGGGGCGAACACCTGCTGGTCGAAGCCCCCACCGGCGTGGGCAAGTCACTGGCCTACCTCATCCCCGCCGTCCATTGGGCGACCCAGAACGGCGAACGGGTAGTCATCTCCACCAACACCATCAACCTGCAGGAACAACTGTATCACAAGGACCTGCCCGATCTGTCCCACGGACTGCCGTTTGAATTCCGCGCCGCCGTGCTCAAGGGGCGCTCACACTACCTCTGCCCGGCCCGCCTGCAGGCGCTGCGCCGCCGGGGGGCAAATTCGCCCGACGAGGCGCGAGTGCTGGCAAAGGTCCTCGTCTGGCTGCCCGAGACAACGGACGGCGACGGCGACCAAATCTTCCTGCCCAATCCGGTCGAGCGGGCCTTGTGGTGGCAACTCTCGGCCGACAACGAGGGCTGCGATCCGGAGCGCTGCCGCCATTCTCACAAGGGCAACTGCTACTTTTACAACGCCCGTCGCGCCGCCGAATCCGCCCACCTCGTCATCGTCAACCACGCGCTGCTGCTGGCCGACGTCGCCGTGCAGAACCGCGCTCTGCCCGAATACAAGTACCTCATCGTGGACGAGGCCCATCACCTGGAGGCTGCCACCACCAACGGCCTCAGTTTCGAGACCGACCGCGAGAGCATGCGCCGGCTGTTGAGCGAGATCGGCAGAGTGGGCCAGAGCGGACGGTTGACCGGGCTGCTAGCCGAAGTGATCGGGCACTGCCAGAAGACCCGCCTGCCTCGTGACACCATGGAGCAAGTGGAACTCTTCGTCGGCAAAGTCGGGCTGGCAGCCGAGCAGGCCACGCGCCAGTCGGGTAACTTTTTCAATTGCCTGGAAGAGTTCGTGGAAGAACACCAAGAGGGACGGCGCAGCCAGTACTCCCTCCGCCTGCGCGTCACCTCGGGGCTGCGAGTGCAACCGGCCTGGGAAAGGGTCGAGATCACCTGGGATGACGCCAACGCGCCGCTGGCGGCTGTCGTGGATGGACTGACGCGACTGGCAGGCGGCCTGGACGACCTGACCGCTTTCGACGTCCCCGGTGTAGACGACCTGCAGGCGCAGACACTGAGAGTGGCGCGGCGACTGGGAGAAGCGCGGAGCCAGATAAGCCACATGATCACCCAGCCTTCCTCTTCCACCATCTACTGGCTGGAGGCGGACGCCAGCGGCAATCGCCGTCCGGCTGAGCGCTCACGGCGAAGCCTGAGATTGCACGCAGCCCCCTTGCACGTCGGGCCACTGGTGGAGGAACATCTCTTCCACAAAAAAGAGTCGGTGATCCTGACCTCGGCCACGTTGCGCACCGACGAAACCTTTGACTTTCTGCGCGAGCGGCTGAACGCATGGGAGGCCGACGAGCTGGCAGTCGGCTCCCCTTTCGACTACAAGAACTCGACGCTGGTCTACCTGGTGGACGACATTCCCGAGACCGGGCAGCCAGGCTACCAACGGGCGGTGGAGCAGGGTATGGCGGCCCTCTTCCGGGCGACCGAGGGGCGGGCGCTGGCGCTCTTTACCTCCTACAACCAACTGCGCACCACATTGCGTGCCATCCGAGCGCCGCTGACCCAGGCCAACATCACCATCCAGGCACAGGGGGAGGGAGTCTCGCGGGCGCAACTGCTGGAGAACTTTCGCACGGGCGAGCGCAGGGTATTGCTGGGCACGCGCAGCTTTTGGGAGGGGGTGGACGTGCCGGGCGAGGCGCTGAGTTGCCTGGCTATCGCCAAGCTGCCCTTTAGCGTTCCCAGCGACCCCATCTTTGCCGCCCGGTCCGAGACCTTTGAGCAGCCCTTTTTCGAGTACGCCGTGCCGGGGACCATCCTGCGCTTCTTGCAGGGCTTTGGGCGGCTGATCCGCACCCGCACTGACCGGGGCGTCGTGGCTGTCTTCGACAAGCGGCTACTGACCAAGAGCTACGGCCAGTTGTTCATAGATTCGTTGCCCGACCCAACGGTGCATCAAGGGTCAGTGGCGCTGCTCCCCAGGGCTGCGGCTGAGTGGCTCTCCGGTTGATAGAGTCTCCTGCGGAGGCACAGTCGCGTGTTGAGCGGCTCGTCAAGGAGAAAGATGCCCATGCCTTTGTTTTACCCTTCATTCGGCGCACTTTGCCTGGCCGACAGGCTCCTGGGTGAAATCGGGAAGCAGACACCCGGCTACGAAGGACGAGTGGGCACGGCCTGGTACTGGCGGCTGCCAGGTGGCATCCTGGTCGTCGCCCGCCTCGATTTTACCGTGACCGAGGAGCGCTGGGACGTGCTCCGCGCCCAGGCAAGCACCCCCCGTGCGGGCATCTTTAGCACCGCCGATTTCCCCTTCTCGGCCTACGCCACGTCCTCCACCTCGCCCCCCTTCATCCACGATATGCAGGGAGTGGCAGAGTGGTCCAACCGGCTCTACTTCCAGATGGGACGGTTGATCGAGGAGACGGCGCACTGGCTGGGCGCGCTACACGCCATCGCCATCTCCCCCCAGATCAGCCCGCCGGCCTCCTTCCCCGCCCTCAACCCGCTGGAGCGAAGGCTGGTGCGGTACGCGCTGGACGAATTGGGGGGTTACTTTACCATCAAGGCCCTGCGCCAGGCCTTTGGCGGCGAAATCTCCCGCGCTCGCTTGAGCGCCCTCGCGCGAGCCTGGGAGGCCAGCGAGTTGCTGACCAAACGGCCCCGCCGCGTGACCTACGCTTTGCGGTTGCTCGCGGAAGAGGAGCAAGCCGTGCTCCGCTGATCATCACCTGGACGTGACGACGTCTTCATCTCCCACCCACCGGATGCCCGCACAGTCCAATTCCTGTACTACCGAACCTCGTCCGTTTTGCCCAAAGCCCGCGCCACCACTTGAGCCAGTTGCTCCAGGCTCGGGGGCTTGGGCAGCCAATCGCTCATCCCCTGGGATCGCAGTTCCTCAAGCTCCCTCTCCAACGAGTGACCGGTCAGCATCACCACCGGCACTGCCAGACCCATCTGTCTCAAAGCGTGCAGCAACGCGACGCCGCCCATCCCCGGCATCACCACATCGCTCAGCACCAACACGACGCCCTGCCCTGAGCCTGTCGAAGGGTCGTCGTCGTGTCGCTCCAGGATCGCCAGTGCACCCCGTCCGTCCGCTGCCTCCAGCGCGCGGTAGTTCAGCAGTTCCAGACTCTCAACTAACACCTTCCGCGTCGTCCAGTTGTCCTCCACCACCAGGATGGTCTCGCCCTGTCCTTTGAGTAGAGCCGGCAGTTCCAGGGTAACCGCTTCCGCCGGATGCACCGGCAGGGCTGGCAAGTAGATCGTGAAAGTCGTTCCCTGGCCCATCTGGCTCTGCACGTCAATCTCACCCTCGTGCTGCTTCACGATGCCGTGCACCTGCGCCAGCCCCAGCCCGCTGCCTTCTCCAGGCCCCTTGGTGGTGAAGAAAGGATCAAAGATGTGCGGCAGCACGTCGGGCGGAATGCCCGTCCCGGTGTCCGATACCGTCACCTGTATCCACTCACCCACCCCCACTCCGGGCAGCGGCGCTTCTCTGCTGGCCTCAATCCGTATCCGCTCCAACCCGAAGCGCAAGTTCCCTCCCTGCGGCATCGCGTCCCGCACGTTGAGCGCCAGGTTCATCACCACCTGCTGCATGCGCGTCGGATCGGCGTTGATCGTGTATTCGTCCGGTCCGTAGGCCAGACCGATCTCAATGTTCTCCGGCAGGGTGCGCTCCAGCAGCTTGACCTGCTCCTTCAAGAGCAGCGCCAGGTCCAGCGGTCGCCGTTCGAGCATCGCTCGCCGGCTAAAGTCCAGAATCTGCTGGGTCAGATTGGTCGCGTGTTTCGCCTGCCGGTCGATCGTCGCCAGCCGCTCCCGGTCGCGGGTGGGTAATCCCTCTGCCCGCAACATCATCTGGGCATACAGGACGATGGTCGCCATGATGTTGTTAAAGTCGTGGGCGATGCCAGCGGCAAGTTGGCCCACAGTGGCCAACCTCTCTTGTTGCTGGCTATAGCGTTGAATTTCGCGCTCGCGGGTCACGTCCCGGATGACCAGCACCCAGCTCTCGGGCATGGGGCCGGTTTCCAGCGGGCGGGCGATGATCTCAAACCTCCGTTCTGCACGGTCTCCGACCGAGCCAGTCGTCACTTCGTGCCACAGCCCCTTGGGAGGCGAGGTCAACAGTTCCGCCAGCGGGCGGTCGCCCAGACGAGTGAGGGTATCTCCTATGCGAGCATCAGCCAGAACGAGCAAGTCTTTCCCTGCCACCGGGTTGGCCAGGATGACCTGCGCGTCGGCGTCCAGCAAGAGCACTCCTTCCGGCATCGTATCTACGATTTGTTGCACCTGTTGGGCTTGTTCCTGGATTTGCACCAGCAACCGCGCCCGTTCCTCCTCCGCCCGCTTGCGTTCGGTGATGTCATGTCCCAGAACAACAAGCCCTTTCCGCTCGCCGTCTGGAAAAAATAGGGGCACTTTGATCACATCGTAGACCCGGACCGTACCATCGGGACGGGGAATCATTTCCTCTCTGCGAGAGAGCACGCGCCTCTCCCACGTCCTCGCATCGGTTTTCTTGCACGTAAGGAACGTATCTCGAAGAGAACTGCAAAGCTCAGCCAGTTCAGAATCTTTCTTTCCCCAGTAGTCCACACCCTCGAGCTGGAAAAGGCGGATGCCGGCACCATTGATCTCAAGCCAGCGTCCATCTCCATCCTTGAAGCAAACAAAGTCCGGCATAGCGTCAATCAAAGCTCGTAACTGCTCCTCGCTTTCTCGCAGCGCTTCCTCCGCCCGCTTGCGCCCGGTGGCGTCGCGTGTGATGCCCAGTATCCCAACGAGCCGGCCGTCTGGGTCGCGCAGGCCGGTCACTTTGACCTCGGTCCAAATCGTGGAGCCGTCTTTGCAGTATTGCTCCAGTTCCAGCGTCACCGATCTGGACAAATCCTTTTGCTCCATCTCTTCTACGGCCATTTCCTCTGCAAAGGCCTTCATGACAACCTCAAGGGAGGCAGGAGTCAAAACATCTTCCACCGTCAAGGCCATTACTTCTTCAAGGCTGTAGCCTGACATACGTGCAGCGGAGGGACTGATATAGGTGTACCGCAGGTTCATATCCATTATCCAGATGACGTCTGTCACGTTCTCGGCCAGCAGACGGTAGCGTGCCTCACCCTCCCACAGCGCCTCCTCTGCTCGCTTGCGCTCACCCTCCAGTCCGATGCTGTTCAGGGCAAAGGCGATGTCTCCGGCAACTTCTTCCAACAAGGCTTGCTCTGCCTCAGCCACAGCGGGATCGGCAAGGCTGGAGACAGTCAAGAGACCGTAGATCTTTCCGCCACATTCCAACCGGACAGTCATCGCCCCTCTGCCAGCATACGTGCCCGACAGGGGGCAGTCAGGGCAGGTGGACAACGTATCTTTGGTGACCAATACACCCGCTTGCGCCAGTGCCCTCCGCGCGCAACCGGTCAACTCACCACGTTCCAGCCGTTCCACGATTGGCAAGAACTCTTTGCCCAAGCCGGCTTCGGCGGTCATCACGAGATCCCCGGCCTCATCTAATATGGCGATCCAGGCGTTATAGTAACGAGTCTTAACGAGGCAGTCGCAAGCGCCCTGCAGCAGACGGTCGCGGTCGCTTTCCCTGACAATGAGTTGGTTGACGTTGCGGATGGCACACAGCACGAGATTGAGATATTCTATCCTCTCCTCTGCCCGTTTGCGCCCGGTGATATCGTGGATAAGCCTTAACACCGTGAAGAGACCGATGGCAAGGACCAAGACTGTTTCAATGGTTGCCTCTTGCCAATTAATGGGAGTGCGTGGCGCGCCTAGCAAAAGATGAGGGAGATCCAGTACCTCATTCAGCCACACCAAGATGCACAGCAGAACGAACATGCCGGCTGACAATGGCCACATTCTGCTCCACTGAGTCGCGTTCTCTACTCGCTTGCCCCCGGTTTCTACTGCTGATGTAACCACGTCTCTTTCTCCTTTTCTCATCATTCAAGTTTCGCGCGCGCGATTTGCCGCACAATCTCGGCAAACGTGGCCGCGTCGCGCCCCCGTCGCGTCGCCCCCAGGCCGTCCACCCGTCCACGCGGCACACCGCCACGCTGCCCTCGGTCCACGTGCCTGCTCCGGCGGCGCGCGCGGCCGCGACCACGGACAGCCAATCCGGCGCTTCACGCATGCACACCTCTGCGGGAAAGTCGGCACGTAGACGTGCCTCACTCCTCAGAAATTGGATCTACTGAGCCTCACCAGCGCTCGTACCGCACCAGTTCGGACAACGGTTTGCGCACCTTTGGTTTTGGCTGGTCAGCCGCGTATCCCAGCGGCGTGAACGCGACCGGTTCCACGTCGTCGGGCAGGCCCAGCACCTCGCGCGCGGCTGTCGGGTCGAACGCGGCGATCCAGCAGGTACCCAGCCCCGCGTCGGCGGCGGCCAGGATCAGGTGATCCATGGCGATGGCTACGTCTACGTCGTTGTAGCTCTTGCCGTCATCCTGGCGGACCCAGCCCTGGGCCGGAAGCCCGCAGGCGCAGATCACCAGCGGCGCTTGCACGAACCATTCTCTGCCATAGATGCGCTTCAACTCCGCCTCCCGTCCCGCCGTGTGGATGACGATGAACTGGAAGGGCTGCCGGTTGGCCGCGGTCGGCGCAAGGCGCGCTGCCTCAAGCACCTGGTGCAGCTTCTCGTCCTCCACCGGGTCATGCTTGTACGCCCGTACACTGTATCGCTTTTGGATTAGCTCCGAGAACTCCATGGTCTGCCTCCTTTGTTTGATTTCCGGTACTGGCCGGTCTCAGTAACGTAAAGATATTCACACCGCCTCCATCAATTCCCGGCTGATCCGGTTGTGCCGCTCAATCACCGGCCCCAGGTCTACCGTCAGGAGATGCCCATCCTCGACGACGGTACGACCGTTGATGACGGAAAGGTCCACCTGCTGCGGCGTGCAAAAGACCAGCGCCGCCAACGAGTCGTGCAGCGCCCCGGCATAGTCCAGCCGACCCAGCCGGAACCCGATAAAGTCGGCGGCCTTGCCCGGTGCCAGTTGGCCGATGTCATCCCGACCCAGCACCTGCGCGCCGCCCACCGTCGCCAGCCACAGCGCCTCCTCCGCGCTCAATCCCGCCGGGTTACCGGACACTCTTTGCAGGAGGAGCGCCATCCGCGCCTCGGCCAGCATGTGGGAGCAGTCGTTGCTGGCGGAGCCATCCACCCCCAGCCCCACCCGGACTCCCGCATCCAGGTAGGCCCGCACCGGGGCAATGCCAGAGGCCAGCCGCATATTCGAGCTGGGACAGTGACAGACACCTGTGCCTGTGCGGGCCAGCAGTTCGACCTCAACCTCGTTGATGTGCACCCCGTGGGCGTACCACACGTCGTCCCCCACCCAGTCCAGGCTTTCCACATACCCCGCCGGCCGGTGGCCGAACTCGCGCAGGCAGAACTGCTCCTCGTCCAGCGTCTCCGCCAGGTGAGTGTGCAGGTGCACGTCGTGGGAGCGGGCCAGCGCCGCTGTCTCCCGCATCAGGTCAGGCGTGACGGAGAAAGGAGAGCAAGGAGCAACGACAATACGCAACATCGCGTAAGGCTGCGGGTTGTGGTAGGTCTCGATGGCCCGTTGCGTGTCCTTGAGGATGAAATCCTCGTCCTCGACGACACTGTCGGGCGGAAGCCCGCCCTTGCTCTCTCCCAGGCTCATTGAGCCCCGGCAGGCGTGGAAGCGGACGCCGATCTCCTGCGCCGCCCGAATCTCGTCGTCAATGCGGCAGTCATTGGGATAGATGTAGAGGTGATCGGACGCAGTGGTGCAGCCGGAGAGTATCAATTCCGCCAATCCCACCAGCGCGCTGGTGTAGATCGCCTCTGCAGTCAGCCCGGCCCAGATTGGGTAGAGCGTCTTGAGCCACTTGAACAGGGTGGCGTCCTGTGCGGCGGGCACGGCGCGGGTCAAGGTCTGGTAAAGATGGTGGTGGGTGTTGATCAGCCCTGGCAGAACGATCATCCCACGGGCGTTGATGACGCGGTCAGCCTCGGCCGGCAGGTCGGCGGTCGGCCCGGCCTGCTCGATGACACCAGCGCGCGCGAACAGGCCACCGTCGGGGATGCGGCGGCATCCGGCGTCCATCGTCACCAGCAGATCAGCATGTTTCACAAGTAGCGTTGGCATAGTGTGTGCTCCCAGGTTGGTAGATTGGTAGATTGGGAAATTGGTACATTGGTCATCGCTTCAACCTTCCAATCACCAGTTTCCCAGTATACCAGTTTACCAACTTTTGTGGTAGAATAGTGGAGACTGTCCATAACCCGTTACCAATGTACCAATATACCAGTTTACCAGTATACCAATCATGCGTGCTCGCACCTGGCTCATCGTCATCACGGTCATCATCCTGGCGGCGGTCGCATTGACCGTCCTGTTCTTGCGGAACCGCCCCCAGGATCCCGCCATCCCCACCCCCATGTACCCGGCCACCGAGGAGACGGAGACAGCGAGCAGCACGTCACCCTCTTCGCCGACGCCGCCCACTGCCTCCCCCACCCCGCCTGACCCGCTGCTGTACACCGTCCAACAAGGAGACACGCTGTTAGCCATCGCCCAGGCTCACGGCGTCTCCACCGGGGATCTGGTAGCCGCCAACGGCCTCGCCGACCCCAATGTGCTCCACGTTGGCCAGATACTCATCATCCCAGCCAGTGCCCCCCCCACCCTGACTATCGAAGCACCGCCTGAACCCTCGCCCACGGAGGCACCGCCCTCCACTCCGCTGCCTACGCTCACCCCCTCCGGCCCACCGCTGATTGAGATCGGCCAGGTGCTTGGCTCCGGCGATCTGGCGGCCGAGGTGGTGATTGTACGTAACGGGGGCGGAGTGACCAGTCTGGAGGGATGGACGCTGTCCAACGCAGAAGGCAACACCTTTACTTTTCCGGCGCTCACCCTCTTTACCGATGCGCAGGTGAACGTGCACTCGGCTGCTGGCAGCCACACACCCAGCGATCTTTACTGGGGGCGCGCGGAACCGGCCTGGAGCGGCGGGGAACTGATCACGCTGCGTGACACGGTGGGAAACGTGATGGACACCTACATCGTGCCGTAATCCCTCCCCCACCTTCCCCCCCAGAATTGGGGGGGACCGAGGGGGGGCGGCAGGATCAGGTACACACGCGCTCAATCCTGGCCCCCAATGGGCATAGTTTCTCCTCCACCCGCTCGTAACCCCGGTCAATCTGGCGGATGTTGCGAATGATGCTCTGCCCCTCGGCGCACAGGGCCGCGATGAGGAGCGCCATGCCAGCGCGGATGTCGGGGCTTTCCACCTCGTCGCCGTGCAGCGGCGACGGGCCCTGCACCACACACCGGTGGGGATCGCAGAGAATAACGCGCGCCCCCATCGCGATCAGCTTGTCCACAAAATAAAGGCGGCTCTCGAACATCTTGTCGTGGATCAGCACAGTGCCTCTGGCCTGAGAGGCCAGCACGACGGCGATGCTCATCAGATCGGCGGGGAAACCCGGCCAGGGGGCATCATCAACAGAGGGGATGGCCCCACCGATGTCCGGGACCACGACGAGGGACTGCTCGGAGGGCACGAAAACGTCATTGCCCCGCGCTTCGAACCGCACCCCCAACCGCTCAAAGACCAGGGCGACCATACGCAAGTGCTCTGGAGCGGCGTTCTTGATCACCAGTTCGCCACCGGTCACCGCTGCCAGGGCGATGTAACTCCCCACCTCCATATAGTCCGGGCCGATGGTGTACTCCCCGCCACTCAGCCGCTCCACGCCGTGGATGATGAGCGCATTGGAGCCAATGTTCTCGATCTGTGCTCCGAGCCGACACAGCATGTGGCACAGGTCCTGCACGTGAGGCTCGCAGGCCGCATTGCGGATGACGGTTGTGCCACTGGCGAGCGTCGCGGCCATGATGGCGTTCTCGGTAGCAGTGACACTGGCCTGATCCAACAGAATGTCGGCGCCGCGCAGCCGCTTGCCGCGCAGGCGAAAAGCGCCATCGGTGTCCACATCCGCCCCCAGCGCGCTCAAGGCCAGAAAGTGAGTATCCACCCGCCGTCGCCCGATGACGTCGCCGCCAGGTCGGGGTAGATGCACCTCACCCATCCTGGCGAGCATCGGCCCGGCCAACGTGATGGAGCCACGGACATTCCCAAAGAGTTCGTGGCTCAACTTTGACGTGCGAACCTCGCGGGCGTGCACCCGCCAGGTACGGGGGTCCAGTTTCTCGATGGAGACCCCGACGTCAGAGAGCAGTTTGCCCATCGTCTGCACATCTCCGATAGCCGGCAGATTGTGCAGCGTGACTGGCTCGTCGGTCAGCAGACAAGCGGCCAGTAACGGCAGCGCCGCGTTCTTGTTCCCACTAGGGACGGCAGTGCCAGAGATAGGATACCCACCTTCGATCAAGAGCTTTTCCATAGCCATTACTCTCCATTACGACATTCGTCGCCAGCGCAGCATCACGGGATCACCCTGGCGCAACCCCAACCTCCGGGCCGCGCTCCCTTCCCGTACCGCGATCTCTACAAATCCCTCGCTGCCCACCAGGGCCAACACCGCGCCAGGCTCGACTTTTGCATAAGTACGATAGATGCCAGCGATCTCCCGTCCCGCCACCGTGACCACAGTCTCACCAGCCCCAAAGCGCACTCGTCCCCCACCCTCTACCTCCCGAAAGAGCGGTTCGAGCAAGAGCTCGTCCCCGCTCCACAAGAGTTGCCCGATGCTGGTGATCACATTGCCAAAACGGTCGGCGTGCAGCACCTCGCCAGAGATGGTGTCGGAGGCAACCTCCAGGCGCGGAGACGGGAACGTGACCGCATCATGCACAGGCGGGCCGAGGGCGGTGATGGGAACGCCAGCCGCCAGGTGCGCGGCGGCGGGGGCAAAGATATCGCGCCCGTGAAAGGTGTGACTCACCTGGGACAGGCGATAACACGGATCGGACAGTTCCACCAGCGCCTCGACCGGCTCGCGGGCCATCACGTAGCTGAAGACACCGTTATCCGGCCCAACAAAGCAGCCCGCTGGCGTGCGCAGGGCGATAGGTCGTCGTGTACTCCCCACGCCGGGATCCACCACGACCAGGTGCACAGCGCGCGGTGGAAAAAAGGGATAGGCAGTGTAGAGCACGTAGGCGGCCTGGCGGACGTTCTGTGGCGCGATCTCGTGGGAGATGTCCACCAGCCGGGCGTCGGGGGCGATGCTGAGGATGACGCCTTTCATCGTCCCCACATAGCCGTCAGCGGTACCAAAGTCGGTCGTGAGCGTGACCAGCGGTATCCCTTCCATTCGATAGATTCTACAAGGAAGCGGCGAACTCGTCAAGCCGCCCGTTGACAAATCTGGCATACCGTGGTACAATTTATTCGGCTTTTTTGGAATACTGGGCATGATGCACAGGGAGAGTAGCGATGAAACTCACCGGCCGGCAGAGAGCATTCTTGAGTGCCTTCCTCAACCTGTACCGCGAGGCGCGGGAGCCGCTGCACTACACCGCCGTCGCGCAGCGGTCAGGGGTCAGCAAGATCACCGCATACGACATGCTGCGGCTGCTGGAAGAGCGGGGATTGGTGCGGTCGGAGTACGTCTTGCGGGGAAAAGGGCAGGGAGCCGGGCGCTCAAGCATCGTCTTCCGGCCCACGCCACAGGCCGATGCCCTGTTCGCCCAACTGGTGGGCAGGACGGTGGGCCAGGGCGAGTGGGAGGCGGTGAAGACGCGCATCCTGGAAACACTGCGGGCCGGAAAGGTCACCGACTACGAGGGCCTGCTGGAGGAAATTCTGGCCCGCTTGCCCCAGCGAGAGTCCCCGATGCTCTACGCAGCAGAGATGATCACCGCCGTCATCCTGAGCCTGCACCAGTTGAGGGAAGATGCCTCGGCCGCCGGCCTGCTGGACAAGTTGCGTGCGTTGGGACTGCCCGGCGAGGCGGGGTTGAAAGCGCTGGCAGGTCTGGCGCTGGGGCTCTCCTTCGCCGAACGCATTAACCGTCGTCTGATCAGCCTCCTGCTCTCCTACACCGGTCGTTACCAGGAAATCCTTTCGCGCCTCAGCGCCGAGAATCTGCAACGGCTCTCAAATTTCGCCGGGGAGGTGATAAAGATCGTCGAAGCGTAGGGGCGGGGCTGCCCTGCTCCTACCTCTTTTTTTTTGGGCTAATTTTTTCGTCTTGTTTGTCTCTATTGTCTCTTTAGAAAGGAGAATGCCCTCATGTCAAGAATAGCTATTGTCACCGACAGCACCGCCTATCTGCCGCCAGAGTTGGTCGCGCAGTACGGCATCCACGTCATGCCCCTGCAACTCATCTGGGGCGACGAAACCTTCCGGGACGGCGTGACGATAGACCCGCCGACCTTTTACGAGCGTCTGAGCCGCAGCACGGACATTCCGACCACCGCCCAGCCCTCAGCGGGGGAGTTCGCGGCTCTCTTCGCCGAGGCGGCCCGCAACGCTGACGGTATCGTGGGGGTTTTCATCTCCACGGGGCTGAGCGGCACCGTCGCCTCGGCATTGGCGGCGCGAGAGTTTTTGCCGGGCCTGCCCATTGAAGTGGTGGATTCCCGCTCCACCACGATGGGGCTGGGCTTTATCACCCTGGCGGCGGCC
>JAUXFI010000156.1 GCA_030620125.1 Anaerolineae bacterium | reverse complement strand
TACCTGCACACCCACTAACCAACCAGCCAACTACCCAACTAACCAACCAACCACCATCCCCACCCCGCCCACCCGCATCCTCATCCCGGCCATCGGCGTGGACGCGCCCATCGTGCCCGTCTCCTGGCACGCGGTAGAGGTCGGCGGTCAAACGCAGGCGGCGTGGGATGTGCCAGCGATGTACGCCGCCGGCTGGCACGAGACCTCCGCGCCACTGGGGGTGCCCGGCAACACCGTCCTCAACGGCCACAACACCACCAACGGCGAGGTCTTCCGCGATCTGTACACACTGGAGGCCGAGGACACCATCACCGTCTACTCCGACGATGCTCCTTACACCTACGCCGTCACCAAAGTGCTGATCCTGCCCGAAGCCGGTCAGCCACTGGAGGTGCGCCTCACGAACGCTCAGTACATCCTGCCCACCGACGACGAACGACTCACCCTCGTCACCTGCCACCCCTACGGAAGCCTCCTCTACCGGCTGATCGTCATCGCCCGCCCGGTGACAACCCTGGAAGACGAGGAAGACCCGATCTCGACTGGATATTGGATACTGGATATTGGATACTGGATGCTCGCAGGGATAGACCGACAAGACAGGGCAGGAGCGAAACGGGCCTACCCGGTTGTGCCTGCTGTTCAATTGGCCGCCTCGTCATATTCGTGGTATCATTACTAGCCGAGCAACATCCACGGCTGGAGTAGATTTGAGGGAACTATGAACGCAACACCTTCCTTGCCAGACCTTTCTTCTTCACGTTTCACGCTTCACGCTTCACGTTTTGTCTCCCGCGTGCGCCGTAACCACGCGCTGGAGCATGCGACGATACACGTCCTCAGCGAGCGTCATCGCGGCCTCAGACTGGTGGGGCGCTCCTCGCTGTGGGGCTTTTACATCTACGGCGACGTGTCCACTGAAAGCCTGCTTGCCGCTGCACAAGAGGGACTGCGACGGCTAAAGGCCGGTCAGTGGCGGATGGCCATCCATCCCCAGTGCGGCTCCAACCTCGTTGTCGGGGGAACACTGGCCGGGCTGGGCGCCTCCATTGCGCTCATCGGCAGGCCCAAGGGTTGGCTGGACAGGATCGCCCGTTTGCCGCTGGCCTGCGCTGCCGCTACACTAGGGCTAATCCTGGCCCAGCCGCTGGGCGCTATCTTCCAGGCCCGCGTCACCACCCAGCCCGACGTCGGCAACCTGCGCATCGTCGGTCTCACGCGAAAGGAACAGGCCGGCGTCGTCGTCCATCACATCCGCACCGAGGGATAACACAGATTCCAGAACACCAACGGATAATACGCATTTCTGGAGTGCCAGATGCCCAAGCCCCCACCTACTTTCTACGTATTCCACGGCGCAGACGAATTCACCCGCGCCGAGACGCTGGCCGACTTTAAGCGGCGGCTCGGCCCACCCGACACCGTGGACCTGAACACCACTGTTCTTAATGGGAGAACCCTCACGCTGGCCAAACTGCGCCACGCCTGCGACGCCATCCCCTTCCTGGCCGAAAAACGACTCGTCATCGTCCAGGGCTGGCTGATGCGGCTCGCCCCTCGAAAAGGCCAGGAACCCTCCACCGCCCGCAAAGAGGTTCTGGACACCCTGGCCGAGTACCTCCCCCGCCTGCCCGAGACCACCCGGCTGGTCTTCGTCGAGGACAAACCCCTGCCAGCCAATCACCCCATCCTGCAACTGGCCCAACGGGAGGAGCGAGGTTACGTCAAGAGATTCGACCCACCGGACGCGAAGAAAACCCTGCCCCGTTGGATCGAAAAGCGCGTTCGCAAGCACGGCGGTGAAATCGAACCCCAGGCCGCCCACCAACTCGCCGCCGTCGTCGGCGCCGACTTGAGGCTGCTCGACCAGGAAATCGTCAAACTGGTGACCTACACCCAATCTCCAAACGAGGAGCAGGCCATCACGAAAGCAGACGTGGACACCGTGGTGCCCTACGCCCAGGCCGCCGTCGTCTTTGACCTGGTGGACGCGCTAGGCCTGCGGGACGGCCGCACCGCCGCCCAGACGCTCCACCGCTTGCTGGATGCGGGCGAGCACCCGCTGGGGCTCCTGGGAATGATCGCGCGCCAGTTCCGGCTCCTGATCCAGGTCAAGGAACTGAAAACGGAAAGAGCCAGCTCGCGGGACATTGCCCAGGCGCTCAAACTGCACCCCTTCCCAGCGGGCAAACTCTACAACCAGGCGACCCACTTCACCGCCGCGCAACTGGAGACAGTGTACCGTCACCTGCTGGACACCGACGTAGCCATCAAGAGTGGAAAAATCGAAGCCGAGGTAGCGCTTGATCTGTTGGTAGCAGGGCTGGCGACACCCGACTGAACAAAAAACGCCGGGAATTCTCTCCCCAGCGTCAATCTCCTGTGGTTCAATCAATTGGGTGTGTTTCATTTCAGTTGGGGGAAAAGGCCACCCTCCCGCAGATTTGCGCTTTGAATGTCGGCTCTCTGGGATTTCGCGTGGTAGGTGATTTTAACTTGCTCAGAGGGGACGTGTCGTCCCCGTATCTGGGATTAGATTACGCCCTGCACCCGTAAGTGGGACGCGGACGGCGCGTCCGCTTGGAGCGCCACGCGAAATCCGAAAGACCCTGAATGTCGAAACACTTGGTTTCGCAGGGCCAATCCGCATGCAAGATGACTTTGCTTTCAACCTGCAGGAGGATCTCCAGCTCATTTGAAACGCACCCCCAGTCAATTCCTCGCTTGTTGTCTCTTCCTCGCTCGTTGCTTCTCCTCCTGCCCCAACCAGAAATGATGCCGCAGCACGGAGGGCAACGACGCCACGCGCACCCCGCCCACCTTTCGCGTCTTGCCGCCTGCGCTGAGCTTTGTCGAAGCGTTGTTGGCTGGCTCGGCTGAACTTGCCGGAGCCAGCGTCGAGGGGTGGACATAACAAACATTGGGAGACGCGCCGAACTTTTGCCGGTATCTCCGCGCCGCTCGCTTGACCTTCTCCGCCAGGTCACGCCCAGAGTCATCGTCGTACCACAATAGACCCTCGTTCATCGCCCGACCTCCCAACTATGCCAGATTAGCCGCTAACGACAGACAGCTTCTTGCGCAAATGCCAGGTGTTGTGCCGCGCATCCTGGTACACCTCGAACGTGCCCTCGCGTCTGTCCTGTGGTTCGACAGGCTCACCAACCGCGGAGCCGAAGGAACAACGCACGCGGAAGCAATGCCGCTCTACCTTGCCGCCCCGACCGCGCCGCGAGACCGTCCAGCAACGCTCCACAGCATCCACGTGGTACCGGCAACCCCGCGAGACAAAGACCTTGGGAAAATAGCCGTGTCGCCGCTCCCGCATCTCGATAGGCTCTGCGCCGCGCCAGCGCCGCTTTGCCCTACCACCTCCCGATCGAGGCCCGCGCCTCACGTCAAGGGTAGCGCTCATGTGTCATCACCTCCGTATCTACCGACGATCCTCCCACCACCGTAAAGTGCCGCTGCACCGGCGCGGTCAACGAAGGGGGAAGATAATTCCAATTGTTGGGCCGCTGCTGCCCACCCGGCGGCGTGACCACCACCACCGGTGGATATGCCCCTTGAGGCATGGATGACTGCACACGCGGCTCATCTCGCCGGCGGCTGACGGCGACGATCAACAGGCTCGTGGGAATGGCCGCCCCTACGCCGCACACCGCCCCGGCCAATACCGCCAACGCTTCGTCACTCAAGCGGCTGCCGACGACCATGGCCAACGTCACGGCAAAGGCCACCACCACCAGCCCGGCAAAGACCTTTAACCGCCCCCATCTACTGTTGTGATTCCTTCCTTCATCCATCTCTTGCCCCTCCTCACGAACAGTTCAACCAATCGCCGCCTGGACTCTGCTGATCTCGGGCGACGCGCTGAACGCGCGCTGCAGCCTCATCTGCCAGGGCAGAGAGACCTGAGAAGTCGTGGAGGCAGGTAGAGCAATGGATGCGAATCCACCACGCGGCAGACAAGTGACCACCTCTCGAATCTCGTCCAGCGAGACGTAGGCCGACTGGAAACGCATCACCTGCCCTTCGGCCACGGCCAGAAAGTCGCCCCGGCCCAGCAATCGTTCAGCCCCTGTGCCACTCCAGCCAGTAGCCGTGCGCGCGTCCTCGACGCTGGTGACACGACCCACCAGGCGCACGGGGAAATTCGCTTTGACCAGCGGCCCCAACACCGCCGCCGTTGGCTTCTGCGTGGCCGCGACGACGTGAATCCCGGCCTCACGCCCGCGCTGCGTCAGCCGGGTCAGAGCAAATTGCACTGCCTTCCCACCGACCATCAGCAGGTCGGCCAGTTCGTCAATGACGACCACGATGCGTGGCTCAGGGCTATTCCGATGTTCCATCAGTCGTACCAGGCTTTGCAGCGCCTCGGCTGTCTCATCCGGATCTCGGACGATAGCCCGGGTCAGGTGGGGCAGGCCAGAGAAGGGGGCGAAGGCGTGGCCCTTGGGGTCTATCAGAACGAGACCCAGGCAGGTAGGATCGTTGGTCATCGCCAGGCTGAGAATCATCGCCTGCAGGAGCACAGTCTTCCCCGATCCGGTCGTGCCCGCCACCAGGATGTGAGCTACATCGGGGGAGGGCAACCGGATGAGCAGAGGCGCGCCGTCGTCGGCCAGGCCCAGGATCGCAGTGATTGCCGGAATGGCATCAGGCCTGCCTGTGCAGACAGAGCCTTCACTGGCGAGTTGCCTGTAAAGCGACATCAGCTTCACCGGCTGAGGATCATCTCGCGGCACCTCGATGGACACGGCAGCCCCGCGCCGGGACACGCGACAATTGGGTGCGTCCAACGCTGCTGCCAGCTCCTCGCTCAAGTTCTTGATCTTGGAGATCTTTGCTCCCACTGCCGGGAGCACCTGGAAGCGCACCCAGCGAGGCGTCACCGTACCACCTGTCACCCGTGCTGGCACTTTGTTCATCGCTAACACCGCCTCAATTCTATCTGATTGGAACTCTAACGTCTTGCGCATGCTCAACTATGCTCCTGCACACTGCTACTCAAGCGACATCCACCAAATCATCCGCCCCTGCC
>JAUXFI010000144.1 GCA_030620125.1 Anaerolineae bacterium | reverse complement strand
CGCTTCTCAACTTTAGACGGGGATTTCCAATCCCTGGCTTGAAGGTGCTTTTCCGTTGCCGGGGAGGTCTCAATGTACTCAATGTACGAAAAACCCGGTTTCTTGGCCCCCACGTGATCGGTCTCCTTATCAATAGTGGGCGCTACGAGGTTGCTACCTCTGCTTCCCCGGCAAAGATAGGCTCTGCGTGTTCCAGCAACGTTTTGGCTCGCTCCGGGGCCGTGTCCTTTGTCTCAAGATACTTTGCCAGCAGTTCACGGTCGGTCATCTCCTCCGGGGACAGGCTGCCCAGCCGCACCCGCGCCTCCCGCTCGACCTCACGGACAATGGAGCCGATGAAGTAGGCGTCGGATAGCAGCCCGCGCACGTCGCGGTCGCGCACCAATGGCTCCTGGTCGGCCCGCAGCCGCAGGATGAGTCGCACTACAGCGCCGCGCAGATCGTGAGCAGCGACCGTCTGTTGCAGCGCCATCAGTGGGTTGGCGGACTCACGCACGTCGGCGCGCACGGTGACAAAGGGCCGGGCGTCCACCTCGACGAACTGCCACGTTGTCTCCCCCCGCGCCAGTTCCACCCAGCAGAATCCCTTGGTCTGTCCTTCCTCGCCAAAGTTTATCCGCTCCAGGCTGCCGGAGTAGACTACGGGAGGATACTCCCCGCCGTTGAGGCTCTGGTGCAAGTGGATGTGGCCCAGCGCCACATAGTCCCAGGCGGGATCGGCCAGGGCCGATTTGAGCACGACCGCGTCCCGCCCGAGCATGACGCTGCGCTCGGAGTCAAAGGTCGCGCCGGAGACGCTCAGGTGGGCGGTCAGCACCGCCGGAACGTCTGGCTCCAGTTGGGCTGCCAGTGCCTTGATGTTGCCGGTGACGATGCGCTGGAGGGCCTCGTCCAATTGTTCGATGGAGAGGCCCCGGTAGTCGTCGTGGGCCAGGAGCCGCTGGCGGACGGGGTAGGGGACGGTGGCGATTTGCACCGGGCCGTGGCGGGTCTCAATACGGTGTACCCTCTCGTCCCGTCCGACGATGACGTTGGGCACGCCCAATGTGCGGAAGATGTCTACGCTGGAGGCTCGCTGGACCATCGCCGGCAGGTCGTGGTTGCCCACCAGCAGGATGATGGGCACGTCAGCATCTGCCAGCCGTTTGACCCGGCGGGCGAAAGCTCGCTGGTAGGTGGGAGTGGGGTTGCGAGTCTTGAAGGCATCCCCGGCAAAGATCAGCAGGTCTGCCTCGTGCTCCAGGCCGTAGTCTATCAGCTCGTCGAAGCGGCACAGGAAATCCAGCACCCGCCCGTTGACGCCGGTGGCAGGGTCCAGACGGCCATAGTTTTCCATGCCGATGTGGAGGTCAGCAAAGTGAAGCAGGCGGATTTTGGTCATCTCCGATTGTCCTTGTTACCTGGCCTTTAGCGAGAACGTCATGGGGATGGATGTGCCTTGTTCCAAGAAAGGGAACAATGGAACAGTACTATTGTAGCCCTTAAAGTCCGGCAAGTCAACTCTTTGCATCAAGCCGGGTAAAATGTTCAGTCGCCCCGATTGATGATATAATGGCGTTGGAGTATCGGGAGTGCTTTCCAGGAGGCGCAATGGAGCGGTATCGCGTGAAACCGGGCAGTAAGATCAAGTTGAACCAGTGGGACCCAAACGACAAGAGCGCGTTCGCCGGGGACAAACGGGAGGCACGAGAGGCGTTACAAGCGCTCAACGAACGGTTGGAGGCGCTGCAGGAGCAGCTCTACGCAGAAGATAAACACAAGGTGCTCATCGTGCTGCAGGCGATGGATACCGGCGGCAAGGACGGTATTATTCGTCATGTCTTTGAGGGCGTGAATCCCCAGGGCGTGAAGGTGGCGAGTTTCAAAAAACCCACGCCGGAGGAACTGGCCCGCGATTATCTATGGCGGGTGCACAAACATACGCCGGGGAGGGGTGAAATTGTCATTTTCAACCGCAGCCACTACGAGGACGTGCTGGTGGTTCGGGTACACAACCTGGTGCCGCCGGAGGTGTGGGGCCGGCGGTATGCCCACATCAACGACTTTGAGCGGTTGCTGGCTGACGAGGGCACAACGATCCTGAAATTCTACCTGCACATAGACCTGGACGAGCAGAAGGAACGGTTCCAATCCCGGCTGGACGAGCCGCACAAACGCTGGAAATTCAACCTGGGCGACCTGGAGGAGCGCAAGTTGTGGCCGGAGTACATGCAAGCCTACGAGGACGTTCTCAGCAAAACCAGCACCGAGTGGGCGCCCTGGTACGTCGTCCAGGCCAACCGCAAGTGGTACCGCAACCTGGTGGTGGCTACCGTCCTGGTGGAGACGCTGGAAGGGCTAGATATGAGCTATCCCCAGCCGGTGGAGGGCCTGGACGACGTGGTGATTGAGTGAGTGTTGTGTTCTCTGCTAAGGTTCGGGAGACGGCAAGGGGAGGGAGAGCAATGCGCAGATGGGCCAGCCTGACGCTGCTGTGTGTGTTATTGGTGCAGATGTTGCTGCTGGTGGCGACGCCGGCGCGCGCAGCCGAGCTCAACGAGGGTAGCGTGATCCACGTTGTACAGTGGGGCGAGACGCTATTCAGCATCGCCCGGCGCTACGGGACGTCCGTGGAAGCGATCTGCGCGGCCAACGGCATTGCCGATCCCACCCGCATCTGCGCCGGGCAGCGGTTGGTCGTTCCTTCCTCCAACGTGCCGGCTGCGCCTGCTGCGGCGGGGGCCACGCACATCGTCCAGGCGGGCGAGAACTTGTACCGCATTGGGCTGCGATATGGCACCACGGCGATGGCGCTGGCGGAGCTCAACGGCATCTACAACCCCGCCCAGGTCGTCGTGGGTCAGACGCTGGTCATCCCCGGCAGCCCGACGGTGCCTGCGGTGGCCTACCAGCCGGAGCACGCCAGCACGACGCACACGGTGCAGCCGGGCGAGACGCTCACAGTCATCGCGCACCGCTACGGCGTCACGACCTGGACGCTGGTCCAGGCCAACAACATTGCCAACCCGGCGCTGATCCTGCCTGGGCAGGTACTCGTCATCCCACGATCCAGCAGCCTGGCGACTGCTTCTGCGCCCGCCCCTGCCGCTGCCGGCGGAGGGAAGCGTATCGTGGTTGACCTTTCTGAGCAGCACCTCTACGCTTACCAGGGGGAAGTGTTAGCCTACTCGTTCGTGGCCTCGACCGGTATGCCGGGCGCTGGCACGCTCCCGGGCACCTTCCGCGTGCTCGACAAGTACCCCAACGCTTACGCCTCCACCTGGAACTTGCAGATGCCGCATTGGTTGGGCATCTACTGGGCGGGGAGCCTGGAGAACGGCATCCACGCGCTGCCTATCCTTCCTAACGGCCAGCGGCTGTGGGAGGGATACCTGGGCACGCCGGTCTCGTTCGGCTGCATCATCCTGGGCACGCAAGAGGCGCGCACGCTCTACGAGTGGGCCGAGATCGGAACGCCAGTGGTCGTTCAATTCTGACAGGAACCCAGCCTCGCCTGGGTTGGATTTCTTTCACCGCCCCACCCCCCGTTGTGTGTCATCAAGCAGCATCTCCAGCGGCCGTTCGAGGGAGGTCTGCTGGGCGACGATCCACTCGATGACCGGCTCGCGCCAGTGGATGCCGGTGTCGTAAGCGTCGGGGTTGTGTTCTGAGAACAGGTAACCGTCGCCGCCATAGTACATAAAGTTGTTTACCAGCACGTGGTAGGTCGCCTCGGTGTCGAGGGATCTGCCATCGTCCAATTCGGCGATGATACGCGCCCCGGCCCGATGGTAGGTGAACCCCGCCACCGTGCCACCACAGCATAGCAGATTATCCATCACCTGCTGACCGGTCAGTTCGACCTCCACCAGCGTGTTCTCGAAGGGCCACGTGGCAACGATGTCGGCGCGGGTGATCTCGCCGGGCGGGATGGCCTCACGGTAGCAGCCAAAATTACTGATCGCGATGTCGGCCTGCGGGTAGTACCACAGCCAGGCATCCACCAGCAGGCTGTACATCGGCCAGCCGATTTCGACGCCGCTCTCGGTGTAGCCGATGGCCTCGCCCAGCGCCTCGTCCACCTGGGCCTTCCACCCGGCCACGAGCGTCTCAATCCCGGCGTCGGGCGTGACGGGGTTTCCGGCGGCGGTGGTGTACTTGACCGGTACCAGTTCCGCCTGCGTGCTTATCACTTCGCCGGTCGCGGTGTCAAAGGCGATGTCTACCTGGGCGAATCTCTGCCAATGCGCGCCTGGCTCAATGATGAGGACGCCGCTCTGCTTGGTGTTCTCAGACCAGTGGCAGTGGCCGCCTGCCAGGAGGGGGATCGAAAGTTCAGCGGCGACGGGGGCCAGCACGCGCAGGCTGTCTGGGCAGACGTGGGCGACGACGATCACCAGTTCGGCCCCTTCGGCGCGGGCCTGAGGCACGACGCGGCGGAGGGCCTCGGCATAGTGGCCGAACGCCAGCCCCTCGACGTAAGTGGCCACCACGATCCCCGGCGTTTCGCGCGTGGTCAGGCCAACGATGGCGACCTGCACGCCGTTCACCTCGCGGATGACGTAGGGTTGGGCGAACTCGGGCGGGTCGTCAGTGCCCGCCAGCGTGACGTTGGCCGTGAGGAAGGGAAAGTCAGCCGCGCCGGCGTTGGCCAGCAGCACCTCCTGGCCAAAGTCAAAGTCGTGGTTGCCCACGGCGGCCGCGTCGTAACCCATCTGGTTAAAGACCTGCACGGCGGACGCTCCCTGGAACCAGGTGGAGATGGCGGGGCCGGTCCACATATCGCCGCCGCTGAGGAGCAGGGCCTTGTCTCCGTCAGGGTCGTAGCCGCGCTGACGCAAGGTGGCTAGCAGATTTGCCGCGCCGCCGATGGTGTCCGAGCTCCTTTGGATAGGCTCCAGGTAGCCGTGTTCATCACTGGTGTAAAAGATGGTGACGGTGCGGATGGTGTCGCCGGTGGTGGGGGTGGGGGATGGCGTGGTCGGGGTGCAGGCAGTGACGATGGTCAGCGCGATGATGAGGATTATTGTAGTGAGGTGCAGTGGTTTGCGCATTCTATTCCTCCGATTATTTGCTGGAATTTGGTAGTGGCGACTTTGTCGTTTTGCTTCTCGTCGTGAACGACTAAAGTCGTTACTACGGAAGAACTGCCGATTCCCAATTACTCGTTGGGGACAAACAGCGCGACGCTCTCGACGTGGTAGGTCTGTGGGAACATGTCTACCGGCTGTACCTCGACCAGGCGGTAGCCGGCGCGGGCCAGCCGCTTGGCATCGCGGGCCAGCGTCGCGGGGTCGCAGGAGACGTAGACGAGGCGGGCGGGCCGGTGGGCGACCAGCGCGTCGAGCGCGAAACGGTCCACGCCGGCGCGGGGCGGGTCTACCACAGCAGCGTCGAGGGGGACGTCCAGGTCGGGGAGCGCCGCCTCGACCGGGCCTTCGACGACCTCCACGTTGTCGAACTCGGCGGTGTTCTCTAGCAGGTCGGCGACGGCGGCGG
>JAUXFI010000011.1 GCA_030620125.1 Anaerolineae bacterium | reverse complement strand
TGGCGCCCAAATTGCTGGCGCAACTTTGCAAAGCGCGATCACGTTAAGCGCAATTTTGAGTAAATAGAGAGGGGACGATCATGGCAAGCACTAAACATACGGGCGACCGAGCAACGAAACGGATACGCTGGGTTGCCCGAATCTGGGGCACCGTGATCATTGCATGCGCTCTACTTGTGCTCATCGGCTATGCATGGAACTGGGTGACAACTGGTAAAGCAGACCCGCATGCGGTGGAGGACTATCCCCCCATTGAAAACCTGATCCCGATCACTTTGGGCCTGAGCATCCTGGGATTGGGCATTGCCTGGCGTTGGGAGGGATTGGGAGGAGCGATTACCATTGTTTCCCATCTGGCAACCCTTGCGGTGCACCACTGGTTGCTCTCCCCCCGACCCTATCCCTATCCATTGACGATAACAATCGCCACTCCTGGAGTATTATTCCTGGTGTGTTGGTGGCGATCGAGAAAGAGGATAATTCCTCAAAACAGCATCTAACACGGGCTTTGCGGCTTACTTGTTCGCCCAAATGCTTCGCACTTGACAAAGCCCAGAAACGTTAGACGCCATCACCTGTAGGAGGGAGAAAAATGATCAAACGCTATCAACACACACAAATCGGATACTTGATCATAATTGCATTAGCCATCGCGCTGCTTTTCATTGCGTATCTCGTGGCTGTTTATGGTTTCAACTGGATTGCCTTCACAGTTCTGATTATCCTTGGAGTCTGTCTGGTGTTATTCGCCACGCTAACTGTATTGATTGAGAAAGATGTTCTCGAAATTCGTTTCGGGCCAGGAGTCATTCGAAAGAAATTCCCCTTGAAAGACATTGAATCATGCCAGATCGTGAAAAACCCCTGGTACTATGGCTGGGGAATTCGCCTGACCCCTCATGGCTGGCTCTATAATGTCTCTGGCTCTTATGCCGTTGAGATTAGCATGAAGACAGGTAAGAAATATCGAATTGGCACCGACGTTCCGAATGACCTTGAGAAAGTCATTCGACAATCCATTGAGAGAACGGCGAGGTGACGGCGTATAACAGCGTGTTTGCGGTTCACTTCGCTCATGCAAACCCCGTCGTTGGCGGAGCTTCGCAAACACGCAAACCGCTAGGACGCTCATCGGCTATCAAGGACGTCGCTGACACCAGTGCACTGGTCTCGCTGGCGCTGAAGGAAAGGTAAGGCGACAAGGTCAGAGAAATGCGATTGAATCACCTGGTCAAAGCCCTGCCCACCGTTCTGAGCCAAATTGGCGGCGACGTCGAGATACACGGCGTCGCCGTCGATTCACGCTGCGTGCGCCCCGGCGACCTCTTCGTCGCCATCCCCGGCGTTAGCGTGGACGGCCATCGTTTCATCGCCGAGGCGGTGGCGGAGGGCGCGGTGGCCGTCGTCGGCGAGCGGCCTCCCCAGGAGCTGACCGGCCTGCCTTGGGGAGCTTTCACCTACGTGCGCGTCGCGTGCGCGCGGGAGGCCTGGGGCTGGCTGTGCGCCGCCTGGGAGGGTTTCCCCTCCCGCAAGATGACCCTCGTCGGCGTCACCGGTACCGACGGCAAGACTACAACCGTCAATCTCATCTACGCTATCCTGCGTGCCGCCGGGCTCAACGCCGGCATGATCAGCACAGTGAACGCCCGTTTCGGCGACAAAGATGTGGACACCGGCCTCCACACCACCACCCCCGACCCGCCCGACGTGCAAGCGTACCTGGCCCGCATGGTCGAGGCCGGGGTCACCCACGCCGTGCTGGAGGTCACCTCCCACGGGCTGGCCCAGCGCCGCGTGGCGGGCTGCGACTTTGACGTAGCCGCCGTGACGAACATCACCCACGAACACCTCAATGCCCATGGGTCACTAGAGGCCTACCAACAGGCCAAAGCCAGTCTCTTTGAAGGGTTGACCCGTTCCTCCCGCAAGCCAGGCGTGCCCAAGGTGGCGGTTCTCAACCGGGACGACGACTCATTCCGCTACCTGAGCCCCATTCCTGCCGACCACAAGGTTACCTATTCCCTCTCTGGCCCAGCCGACGTGACCGCCCGCGACGTTCGCTTCGCACCCGACCGCACCACATTCACCCTCCACGCGCCGGCCGGGGAAGTCAATATTGAGACCCCACTGGTGGGAGCCTTCAACGTCAGCAACATCCTGGCGGCGGCGGCCGGCGGCGTGGCGCTAAACCTCCCGCTGGCGGCCATCGCCGAGGGGATAAAAGCAATGCAGGGAGTGCCGGGACGAATGGAGCGGATCGAGGAGGGGCAGGACTTTATGGCCATCGTGGACTTTGCCCACACGCCCAACGCGCTCCTGCGGGCCCTGCAAACGGCGAACACGATGACAGAGAACGGCGGGCGGGTGATCGTCGTCTTTGGCTGCGCGGGATTGCGCGACCGGGAGAAGCGGATGATGATGGGCCGCATCGCTGGGCAGTTAGCTGGCCTGGTGATCATCACCGCCGAGGACCCCCGCACCGAAAGCCTGGACGAGATCATAGCCGAGAGCATGACCGCAGCCACGGCGGAGGGTAAGCGCGAGGAGGTGGACCTGTGGTGCGTACCCGACCGGGGGGAGGCAATCCTGCTGGCATGCCAGACGGCCCGCGCGGGCGACGTGGTGATCGCCTGCGGCAAAGGGCACGAACAGTCCATGTGCTTCGGCACGACCGAGTACCCCTGGGACGACCGGAAGGCGGTGCGAAGGGCGCTGCGCGGCGAAACGCTGGATACGTTGCCGACAGCCCGAGAGAAATAAGGTGCATCCCTTGCCAATTGCCAATGGCACAAAGATATGGTACAATTCGTACAAGTAGTACGATTAGTGAGGAGGAAGACGATGCCCAGAACAATCGGTACGGCAGATGCACGAGACAGACTGGCCGAGGTCATCAATCAAGTAGCCTACGGTGGACGACGGTACATGCTGCAACGCCGTGGTCAGCCCCTGGCTACTCTCATCAGCGCCGCCGAGTTCCAGGCCCTGGTCGCGCTTCTTTCGGCACACGGCGCATTGGACGTGGTTCACGATATTCCCGTGCGTGTCCGCTTCGACGGCGAGCTGTACTTTGTGAGCGATGACGAGTTCGACCTATACGGTGACGGTATCTCCTTGGATGCCGCCAAGGCTGACTACTGGCTGGCCGTACAGGATTACGTGGATGACCTGGAGGCAGACACTGAGCGTCTGGCTCCCTACTTGGCGGCGCGGCTGACGCGCCTGCGGAGGCTGCTATCGTTGTCAGAGGACGATGGCTCGTGACCACATTGAAAACGGCCAAGATCGAACGAGCACTGCTCAACAAACTCGGCTTTGAGTCAAAGTCAGGGCATCACCGTATCTTCCGCCTCTACCTTGATGGCAAGCTAGTGGCGCGCACCTATATTTCCCACGGACACAGAGAAGTAGGACGCTATCACATTGGACAGATGGCTCACCAAATGCGGCTCAGCCGACGGGAGTTTCTGGATGCGGTCAAGTGCCCGTTGACGCAAGAGGAATATCACGGATTGCTCCGCCAGAGGCTCGAAGGTCAATCAGCCGATTAACAGAGGAAAGACATGCCACAAGTCGAGGTAAATGGGGAGCAGCTCTTTTACACTGTCAGCCAGGGGGCAGAAAATGCACAGACGCTGGTGCTGGTGCACGGGGCCGGGGGCTCGCGTCTGCACTGGCCAGCCGAACTGCGCCGTCTGCCCGGAGCCACCGTCTACACACTCGACCTGCCCGGTCACGGGCGTTCGGGGGGACAAGGATGTGATACCATCGAGGGTTATGCAGAGGCCGTCGTCGGGTTCCTCGACGCGCTGGGGATTGAGCGAGCGGTTATCACAGGGCACTCGATGGGCGGCGCTATCGCTATGACGCTGGCACTGGACTTTGCCGGCTTGGTGGCGGGGCTGGCGCTGGTGGGAACGGGGGCGCGGCTGCGAGTGGCCCCTGCCATCCTGGAGGGGGTCCGCGACGACTTTGAGGGCAGCGTGGAACTCGTCACCCGCTTCGCCTGGTCACCGGAGGCCCCGCCGGCGCTGACTGAATTGGGCCGGCAAGCGCTCCTGGAAAGCGGGCCTGACGTGCTCCTGGGAGACTTTGCTGCCTGTGATCGCTTCGACGTGATAGAGCGACTGGGGGAGCTCAAGATGCCCACGCTGGTCATCGGGGGCACCGCAGACCAACTCACTCCGCCCAAGTTCGCCCGTTTTCTGGCCGAGCACATCCCCAACGCACAACTGGCGCTGGTCGAGGGGGCGGGGCACATGGTGATGCTGGAGCAACCGGCAGAGGTAGCCAAGTCGGTGCGGGAGTTTCTGCCACAAAAGCCTCCGCCGTAGGGAGGAGAAATCACAGAGGGCAGACTGTCACAGCCCCTTGCCTGGCAGGGAACTTGCAGAGGCTCTAACGCCTCTCCATCTCCGCCATTCTTGCGAACAGGTCGAGGAATTCGTCGTTACTCTGAGTGCCTCTAAGAACGCGGAACAATTCCTGCATCGCCTGTGTAGCGCTATAGCCGGAGGTCTGGGAATCCACGATGCGTCGCCGCATCAGCCATACCTTTTGCAGGGTATCCTCATCGAGCAGCAATTCCTCTCGCCGCGTGCCAGAGCGCTCAATGTCAAAAGCGGGAAAGATACGCCGCTCCTGCAGCTTGCGACTCAGATGAAGTTCCATGTTGCCGGTACCCTTGAACTCCTCGTAGATCATATCATCCATCCGGCTGCCCGTGTCAATCAGGCAGGTGGCGATGATGGTGAGGCTACCGCCTTCCTCGATGTTACGAGCCGCGCCGAAAAAGTGCTTGGGCGGGTAAAGCGCCGCCGGGTCAAGCCCACCGGAGAGCGTGCGTCCGCTGGGATGCACGACCAGGTTGTAGGCACGCGAGAGACGGGTGATACTGTCGAGCAAGATGACGACGTCCCGTTTTCCCTCCACCAGCCGCTTGGCCCGGGCCAGCGCCATCTCCGCCACTTTGGCGTGGCTTCGCACTGGCTCATCAAAGGTCGAACTGATGACCTCGGCATCCACCGAGCGGTCCATGTCGGTGACTTCCTCGGGCCGCTCGCCGATGAGCGCGACCATCAAGTGCGCCTCGGGGTGATTGGCCGAGATGCCATTGGCAATGTTCTTGAGCACAATGGTCTTGCCGGCCTTGGGCGGCGATACAATCAGCCCACGCTGGCCTTTCCCAATCGGCGCAACCATACTTAGCAAGCGCGTCGTCAGATTACCGGGCGTGGTCTCCAGTATGAATCGATCATCGGGAAAGATTGGCGTCAGCGACTCAAACTTTGGTCGCTGCTTGGCCGCCTCCGGGTCCATCCCGTTCACAGCCTCCACGCGCAGAAGGCTAAAGTACTTTTCGTTCTCCTTTGGCGGCCGCACCTGCCCAACCACCATGTCGCCAGTGCGCAACCCGAAGCGACGGATCTGAGACTGAGAGACGTATATGTCCTCAGAGCCCTGCTTGTAGTGTTCACAGCGCAAGTAGCCCTTGTTCTCGTCCACAATGTCCAGCACGCCGCCGCCGAACATCAGGCCTTCCCGCTCCGCCTTGGCCTGCAGCAACCGCAGGACGAGATCCTCTTTCTTCAACCGGCTGCAGCCGGAAATCTCCCACTCTTTGGCAAATTCCCGCAGTTCAGCCAGCGTCCTGGCCTCCAGATTGGCCATGTCTATTTCGCCCATAATGTTCCCTTCAGTCATTCTTGACCACTCTATCTATCCGTCGTATTTGAGGATGAATTCTTCCGCCCTCTCAACCAACTCCCGATTGCCGATGAAGAGCGGGATACGCTGGTGCAGGCTTTCGGGCTGTACATCAAGGACGTTACGATGTCCATCCGAAGCGTAACCTCCAGCCTGTTCAACAATAAAAGCCAACGGAATGGCTTCATAGACCAGGCGCAGTTTGCCTCCGGGTTTCCTGGTGTCGGCAGGGTAGTAGTAAATTCCCCCCTCCAACAGATTGCGATGGAAATCGGCCACTAGCGAGCCAATGTAGCGGCCCGAAAGCAATTGACGTGGGTTTTCTTGATCCATGCCCAGCAACCAGCGGGTGAACCGTTTCACTCCCCCACTCCAATACTGCTCGTATGCCTGGTTGACGCTATAGTACTTTGGCCTCTCTGGGACACGGATGTCGGGATGGGAGAGCAGGAACTCGCCCACGCCGGGATCAAGCGTAAAGCCGTGTACCCCCTGGCCGGTCGAGTAGACCATCATCGTGCTGGATCCGTAGATGATGTAACCGGCGGCAACGAGATCGTGTCCCTTCTGAAGGCAGTCCTCCAGTGTGCCGGGGCCTTGCTCGCTTTTGCGCCGGTAGACGCCAAAGATGGTGCCGATGCTCACGTTGACGTCCACGTTAGACGAACCATCCAGCGGATCAAAAACCAGCACATACTTGCCGATGCCATACCCCTCCGGAATGGGGATGATATCCTCATCCTCCTCCGAGGCCATCACCGCCAGCCGTCCGGTGTAACTGTTGACCCGGATCATGGTCTGGTCGGCAAAGATGTCCAGTTTCATCTGCTGTTCGCCCTGGATGTTCATCTTGCCAGCCAATCCCAGAATCTCGACCAGGCCAGCGCGGGTGGTCTCACGGGCAATGATCTTGGCCGCCAGTGCAACGTCGTACAGCAAACTGGAGAAAACGCCGGTCGCCTCTGGATGCCCGCGCTGCTGCTCGACAATGTGTCGCTCAATAGTGATGATCTGTTCGTCCATCTTGGCCCTCTATTGCCTGCGTCAGTCCAGATACCACACCCAGCGGGTGCCGCGCATCTCTCGGATGATGTCGGTGGTCGAGATGATGCCCAGCGGCTTGCCATTCTCACTCACCACCAGCAAGCGATGGATGTTGCTCGCCAGCAGCTTCTTGGCCGCTTCATCCACGGCAGTATCCTCGGAGATACTGATGACGTCGGGCGTCATCACGTTGCAGGCATGAATGGCCGTCAGGTCCTCTCCATAATGGGCGATGGCATCGCTGTGAGACACCACCCCCACCGGCGGCTCCCCTTCGTGATCGGCAACCATGATGGCATGTATCTCGGTATCGGCCATCACCCGCACCACTTCCTGAAGAGGAGTATCCGGCTTGCAAAAGATGACACCCTTATGGTAAATATCACGTACCAGTCGCTCCTTGTCCATCAGTGTTGCTCCTTATCAATAGTGAGGCGTGAACCACAACACGTAATAGTAACCAATCACGGCCGCCCACAGGATACTATCCACCCGGTCCAGACCGCCACCATGACCAGGAATGATGCGACCGCTGTCTTTCACGCCGACCTGCCGCTTGATCATGGAGACAGCCAGATCGCCCAAGGGGGCAAAGATCGCGATCAGCACCCCCAGAATCAGGCCGTGTACACCGCTGATACCACTCCCCGGTCCTGCCATGGAGCACCACAACAACGCCAGCAATGCCGTCACCGGCCCACCGATGACCACGCCTGCCACGTACCCTTCCCACGTCTTGCCGGGGCTCAACGTGGGCGCCAACTTGTGCCGCCCCCACGCCCGCCCGACGAAGTATGCACCGGTGTCAGCGATCATGATGGCAGGCGCAGTGGTCAACGTCCACCAGAGACCATCGGGTTGTAGGCCGCGTAGCCCGATCAGGCAGGATCCGCACAGTCCCAGGTACAGGCCCCCCGACACGGTCAGCGCCCAATCGGCCACCGGGGAGCCCTGACGATGAAGCAGTTGCCAGGCGAGGGATCCCAGAAGGATCAGCGCCAGGCCCGGCCGCAGTAACTCGAATGTTGGGAGCTGGATGTCCAACAGAAATAGCCATACCAGCGCAACCCCAAAGACAGGTGCAGGCCGAAAGCCATCACAGGTCACCAGGTGGCAGAACTCGATCTCGGCCAGCGTCAGCAACAGTGCCACCAGGGCCAGGAACGGCCACCCGCCCAGGTAGATGAGGCAACCAACGACCGGGAGTAAAACCGCAGCGGTGCATACACGTGTACGTAGCACAGGTAAGGAAGCGCTTGAGAGAGATGGTCCGAAATATCGGCTCAAAATGCCGGTGATGATGTACCGGCCGGTCTACGACGGTATCCTACCCAGACACCAGGCCAAAACGGCGCTCGCGCTGGTCGTAATCCTCCAGGGCCTTGTAGAGTTCATCCTTGCCGAAATCGGGCCACAGGGTAGGAGTCACGTAAAGCTCAGCATAAGCCCCTTGCCACAAGAGAAAGTTGCTGACCCGCATTTCCCCACTGGTGCGAATGATCAGGTCGGCATCGGACAATCCTGCCGTGTACAGGTAGCGACTGATGAGTGCACCATCTACCTGCTCAGCAGACACGCCATCGGCGATCATACGGCGTATTGCATCCACCAGTTCGGCCCGCCCGCCATAGTTGAAAGCCACGTTCAGAATCAGCCGCTGATTGTCCTTGGTCAATTCGACGGCAGCCTGGATTTTCTCCAGCAACTTTGGGGAAATACGCTCCAGCCGGCCAATATGGCGCAGTTGGACGCCCTCTTTGTGCAATTCTAGCAACTCTCGATCAATCACCCGTTCCAGGATGGAAAACAAACCCTTGATCTCATCCTCTGGGCGGCCCCAATTCTCGGTCGAGAAAGCATAAATGGTCAATATCTGGACGCCGAACTCGACCGCTGCTCGCAACACACGGCGCAGGTTCTCCGTCCCTGCACGGTGGCCGGCCAGCCGGGGTAGCCCTCGCGCCCGGGCCCAACGGCCATTGCCATCCATGATGATGCCAACGTGCTGGGGCACACGTTTCAGAGGGGGGTATCGTTGATCACTCTGTGGTTGGGAGGACATTATCGCAGACTATCCGAGGCGATTCGCGTTAGACTTCCAATATCTCCCGCTGCTTGCGGTCGCCGATTTCGTCCATCTGTTTAGTGTAACGACCCGTGAGGTCCTGAAGATCGTCTTTGCCACAGTAAAAGTCGTCCTCGGAAATGAGCTTTTCCTTTTCGAACTCGCGCAAGTCGTCCAGTGCCTCGCGGCGGATGTTTCGTAGCGCCACTTTTCCCTCTTCGACGCGACGGCGCACCAGTTTTGCCAGTTCTCGCCGCCGTTCCTCGGTGAGACGCGGAATGGGAAGCCGGACGATCCTGCCATCGTTAGAAGGGGTGAGCCCCAGTTCGGACTTGCGGATGGCCCGCTCAATGTCGCCCATTGACCCTGGGTCGTAGGGCCGGATGGTGAGCAATTGGGGTTCCGGGGCAGAGATGACAGCCAACTGCTTGAGAGGCGTGGGCGTGCCATAATATTCCACCATCACCCGCTCCACCAGCGCCGGGGAAGCCCGCCCAGTGCGGATGGCACGCAGGTCGGCCTCCAACGCCTCAACGGACTTGAGCATACGGTCTTTTATGTCGCGGAATAGTTCTTTGATCATAAACCCTGTGCCTTCTTCGGTGATGTTCACAGGCTATCCAACCAGTGTATTACTCGCTCAGCCAACGCCAAATCCCCTTTGGTCATAGAGGAAAGCCCAGTCATGGAGTCATCATAATCTGCCTTATTCCGGTCTATACGTAAACGGTTCAAATGGTGGCCTATCTGATTGCGCAATTTATCTGGGCTCCGCTTGAACTGCTCCTGGACATACCTGTGGGCTTGCCCTCCAGAAGGGATTGAACAGCTCTCTTTATCACGTAGATAGTTTCGCGCCCTACAGAAGGCCGCATAGTACGCCCGACTGGTTGCAGAACGCAATTTGGATTCTCGAGTTGCGAGCGTCGTAGCCTGTCCAGCGAGTTCCTGCGCCAGATCAAGATACTGCGACCAATCGAAATTCATAGGAATTCTACGTGGATGCAAAGATTTCCTCGGGTCTCGCGTGAGGCTTCTAACCACCAGCCCTCATCAAACCGCTCAAGCCTATTGAGAGCCTCAACCGGCGGAAGGTTTGTGCCAATGAACACTACCAATTGACGGTCGCCGTTTGTTTCTGGATCGGTGACGACTTTGAGAAAGACCCGCGGATATGGCCCGAAATAACTCTCAATCTTGCCATAAGCCTCCAGCAATAGCGGGATGAGAAACGGACACCTCTCAAGAAACCGCGAAACCTCTATATGTCGCCGAAAGGTATAGAATTGCTCAAGTGATCGAATCTCAAATTCAATGGTGCGAACGATAGAAGCACCTATCTCTTGCCAGAATCCCATCATCTCTAGAGGTTCCAGCACAGCCACAGAGAAGCTCGGCCAGGTCACCACATCTGCTTGAACCCTTCCGGGCCCCGATCTCCACTGTGCCTGCCTGGGCAAGGAGAATGGAGCGTTGAGAATAGGTGGTCTTGCCAATTCTTGTGGTGCTACAAGGTGGGGCATCTACTCCCTCACATCCTCAAACATCTGCCTTAGTCGATCAGTAATACAAGCTTCAAATGCCACTTCAACACGACTGTGAGCCACGTCCACCCATTCAAAGACGTGGTCCAGTGGAACCTCTCCTGGTCTAACGAGAAAATAGTCGAGGTCGAGCATTACGGCGACAGTATCAGGTGTCTTGATGCTGGCATTTGCTAACTGGAGCCTCAGGGTGCCCCCTGGGTCCTCATAAGGCACTTGAATCCCTACAATAAATGGACCGAAATCTTGAGGCAGTTGGGGCCCAACAAAAGGCCGGAACTCGAAGTAATCTTCCAATTCAATGCACTGGCCCGGAATCTCAATGCGGTTGATATATCGCAATCCGATGCGTCGGATACCTTCAGGTCCCGCGGCTTCGCAGTAGGCTTCGAAGCCCCTCCGGATCAGGGGCAGGAATTCTGACCATGTGGGATATGGCCTCAAATGATTGACAGCCAACATATTCAGTCCAACTTGAATCAGAACCCTTTCATCTTCACGTAAGAACTGCATACGATCAGTCGTTCTGACTTGCTGCTCGACACTCTCAGGGCCAGTTAAGATGTTGGTCTCAATCGCCCTGACCTGTCTCCTTTTAGGGAAGTCATCCCGCACCTCTTCATAAACAAGACCGGGAATGGCTAAATCCCAGGGGGGACCCGGCTCAAATTGGAATTCGCACAAAGTCTCAATGATCGGAGGGTTTTTGTATCTCCTGCCCACTGAATTGGTCTCCTTCCCAACTTTGAAGCGGTACCTGTTCTTCCACTTCTCGACCTCTCGGCACTTCGCGCTCCCCCTTTTGCTACACTATTAACGCGAAACCAGCGTCCCAATGGCCTCCCCCAGCACAGCTCGTTCCAGGCTGTGAGGCTGCCACAGGTTGAGCACGAGGATAGGCAGATCATTCTCCATACAGAGTGAGATCGCCGTGGCGTCCATCACACCCACCCGCATTTCAAGCGCCTGCATGTAGGCCAGGTGATCGAATCGCTCGGCGTCGGGGTTCTCACGCGGATCCTCGGCATACACGCCATCTACCTTCGTGGCCTTGATCAGCAAATCGGCGTCAATCTCCATCGCCCTGAGCGCCGCAGCCGTATCGGTAGTAAAGTAAGGATTGCCCGTGCCACCACCGATGATGACGACACGCCCTTTTTCCAGGTGGCGGATTGCCCGCCGGCGGATGTAGGGCTCGGCGACGGCCCGCATCTCAATCGCGGTCTGCACGCGGGTGGTGATCCCTGTGCGCTCCAGGGCATCGGCCAGGGCAAGAGCGTTCATCACCGTCGCCAGCATACCCATGTGATCCGCAGTGGCCCGCTCCATCCCGTGCACGAGCCCATCCCGACCGCGCCAGATGTTGCCCGCCCCCAGGACGATGGCGACTTGCACTTCCAAATTGCGCACGGCCAACACCTTGGCAGCGACATCTTCCGCCATGTGAGGGCTGATGCCAGAGCCGCCTGGTCCGGCCAGTGACTCGCCACCTAGTTTGAGCAGAACTCGTTTGTACTTGGCAACGGCCATGCAGGTTCACCCCAGCAGGTCAATCCAGAGTCTCTCCCACTTCGTAGCGTACGAAGCGGCGCAGGATGATGTTCTCGCCGAGTTTGGCGATCGCATCGGTGATCAGGTCCTGTATGGTCATGTCCTCGTCCTTGACGAAGGACTGCTCCATCAGGCAGACCTGCCGATAGAATTTCTCCAGCCGTCCCTCGACGATACGGTCCACGATGCGTTCAGGCTTGCCCTCTTCCAAAGCCTGGATGCGGTAGTCAGACCGTTCGCCTTCGATCACTTCCTCGGACACGTCTTCGCGCGTAAAGTAGCGCGGCGCAGCAAAGGCGATGTGGAGCGCCAAATCGTGAGCCAAAGTCTTGAAATCATCGGTACGAGCGACAAAGTCGGTCTCGCAATTGAGGTCCAACAACACAGCCACCTGGCTACCAGGGTGGACATACGCTTCCAAGATTCCTTCTGAGGCCTGGCGGTCGGCCCGCTTGGCCACCTCAACCAGACCCTTCTCACGCAAACTGGCGGCGGCGATCTCAAAGTCGCCGGCACAATCAGCCAGTGCCTGGCGGCAATCCAGCACCCCAGCACCGGTTGTCTGCCGCAGTTCCTTGACCATCGCAGCGGTGATTTTCAAATCCTTTTCTCCTATCCTATTCCTCTTGCCTTTGCTCTATCGGTTCACTCTCAGTGTCAAGCACAGGAGGGGACGCCCCGGCATCTCCCTCTTCCCCCGTACTCCCTGCCAGAGGCACCTCCGCCACTTTCTCAATCGGTTCGCCCGGTGTCTCAGCCGAAACGCTCGCTTCCTCGGACTGTGCCGCCTCGACAACCGGCTCCGCCCCTCCCTCAAATGTCAGTTCCTTCAAGCGGGCCAACGTCGCGGCGCTGAGATACTTTTCGTCCTCGACCTCGAACTCTTCAACTGCAAGTTCTTCTTCTGGTTCGTAGGCTTTCCGTTGCGCAATTCCCTCCAGCACAGCGTCGGCCATTTTGGAGGTGATCAACTTGATGGCGCGGATAGCGTCGTCATTGGCCGGGATCACGTAATCAATGAGGTCGGGATCGCAGTTGGTATCCACGATGGCGACGATGGGAATGCCCAGCTTGTTGGCCTCTTTTACTGCGGTAATCTCCCGTCGCACGTCCACGACGTAGATCAGATCGGGGAGCTCGCGCATTTCCTTGATGCCCCCCAACCGGTTGTTGAGCTTGTCAATCTGGCGTTGCAGGACGAGCGCCTCTTTCTTCGTCAGACGTTCGAAATCACCCCTGTCGCGCCGGGCTTCCAGATTGAGCAGGTAGTCAATGCGCTGCCGAATGGTGCGCCAATTGGTCAACGTACCGCCCAGCCAACGCTGGTTGACGTATGGCACTCCGCAACGCTGTGCCTCTTGAGCGATCGTATCTTGAGCCTGCCGCTTGGTGCCTAGAAAGAGAATTGTCCCCCCGGCGGCAACTGCGTCCTGGACCAATGTATAGGTCTCGCCAATAGCAACGATGGTCTGCTGCAAATCTATGATGTGCACCCCGTTGCGCTCGGTAAAGATGTAGGGCTTCATCTTTGGATTCCAGCGCCGGGTGCGATGACCAAAGTGCACTCCAGTCTCCAAGAGTGCTCTCATTGAAACGACAGCCATAGAGGAACCTCCTTATACTGTTATTATCCTCCGCCTTCATCATCCCATTGAGAGACCGGGCTAGCTGCCCACCCGGCACGCTCTCGCTGGTCAGAAGACGTGTGTATTGGGTCAATCCTGTTATGATTGTACCACAAAGTGGAATTTGAGCAAATCCGCCGCGCTTACTTCTCTTCCGGCGACTCCAAACGGTAGCCCACCCCACGGACCGTGCGCAGGCGGACCGACGCTTTGGAATCACCCTCTATTGCTTTGCGCACCCAGTGGATGTGAACATCGAGAGTGCGTGTATCACCTAGATAGTCAGTTTCCCACACCTGCTTCATCAAAAAGGCCCGGGTCAAGACCTCGCCCGGATGGCGCAGGAATATCTCGAGGAGACAAGCCTGTCTGGGGGTGAGGTGACTTTCGCGCCCACCACAGACAACACTCCGTTGTTTGATATTGAGAGCCACGTCGCCTACCTGGAGTGTTCCCTTCCCAGGGGCGGGTAGCAACCTCACTATTCGGTTAGTCAACTTCTTGGGGGAAAAGGGATAGCGCAAATGAGCACGCGCACCCACACTGCGGTCAATTTTCTCCCCCTTCAGCAGCAGCAGCAACACTGGGATTTCAAGTTCCGCATCCCGCAAGGCATCGCAGAAACGACGGCTGCTGAAACGTAGCGAGGGAGAATCCAGCACAATAACCGCCGGGTGTGCCTCCTGCACTTTGGCCAGGGCATCCCTGCGTGTGCAAGCCGTAACGACATTGTACCCCTGGTCGTTAAGAATTGGAGCCAGATGATTTACTGCGGGCTTCCTGCCTTCCACGAGCAGGATGGTGTAGACTGGGGCCAACTACTGCCCTCCCCTTTCTTTGCTGTCTGCGCTGCGCTACAGAACGGGTTACATTATACTTCATCCCACTACTGAGGGCAAGTCGGAGCAGGCAGTAACCGCCAGCGACCGGAGACCTGGTCAGTAATCCGGTAGTTGAATCACACCCAAGCGTGCGGCAGGGGATCTGCGCTACGGTCGCTCGTGAGCAGGCAGCAGCACAAGCAGTTCGGCGACGAGCACCTGCCCGTCACCGTTGCGGCGGCCAAAGACGGCCACACGTTGACCGCGTTCCAGTTCATCCAACGAGCGTGGTTCTCCTTCGGTCGTTTCGACTCGCGTGTGCTCGTCCAGTTCGACGGTGCGCGGGCCATCGGATGTCGCCAGCACCAGCGTGCCTTCAAAAACGTCTCTGACGTGGCCCACCAGGTCCGGGCGACGACCACCACCGGGGAGCGGCGGCGCTGGCCCCGGCGCGCCACCGTCACCGGGCGGTGGTTTGGCTGGGCCACGACCCGGTCCCTGCAACGTCAGCCCTGCTCGCGTCCAGCCGTGCTCTCCCACGTAGACCCCCAGAGCAAAGGCAGCAAAAAGCAGCATGCCCACGATGACTATCGCGCCTGCGGCGATCAGTAATTTACGTCCCGTCGTCATATCCTCACCTCACTCCGTTGGCAGAATGGTGATCTCGCCCAGGTACAGCACTGTCTCCCATTCGCCCTCACCACCAGGCAGACGGAAGGGAAAGCCAACCCCCACCGCCAGGGCGGCGGCGCCCGCTTCCGTCGTACTCGGCACGACCACCCGGTAGTCCTCGACCAGCACGCCATCGCGGCGCGGGTGAAATTCCTGGACGTAACGCTGCAGGTTGCCCATTCCCGGTTCGTGAGTCTCAAGCGAGATGCCCTCCAGCAAAGTGCTCACCAACACCCGCTGGGATGGCCCGGTGGCCCGCCAGTAGAGGGTCAAGTGCAGAGTGTCACCGGCTCTTACCTCGCCGTTCTCCAGATCGTACCCCACCAGCTCCCATCCCGCGGCCTCCTCCCCCACCTCAACCTGGGGGTCGGGGTCGGCGACGACGAGTTCGGGCGCTTCGTCGGTGACGTGGTAGAGGACGAGGGGACGGATGCCGGGGCCGAAGCCCAACTTCCCAGCGCTGCCAAAGAGCACCGGTACATGCCAGGCGTCGGCGCTGACGAGGTCGCGGGGCAACGCCCAGGGGCCATGTCCCGCCTGACTGCCGTCGAGCCGGATGGTGGTATAGACCTCGCGGCCGGCCAGGTCTCTGGGGCGAGGGTTGGCGTGTGGCAGATGAGGCATCACCACATCGGGCTGCACGTCGTAGACCAGCCGGTAGTAGAACATGTCGTAGCCGAAAACGCCGCTACGACCCAGGAGCGCTGCCCCCTGTGGAAGCAGATCGAAGACGGTCTCGTAAAAGTCATTGATGGCGGTGTCGTGGGAGTAGTCGTTAGTTTTCCAATTGGCCCGCAGTTCACCTACGACCGGCAATGCCAGCAGCACGACGAGCGTCGCCGTGAGCGCCACGCGCAACACACGCCGTTCTCCCACTAACCTGAATAGTCCCTCGATCAACCAGCAGACGCCGCAGCCGATAAAGATGGCATAGAGCAGATGCGCTGGAATGAAAAAAACGTCCAGGTCAAAGACCCTGTACTGGATGAAAAACCAGACGTGGACCAGGTACATCCCCACGACGAGGAAGAAACGTTTGGGTTTGAGGAACAGCAGCACCCACATCCCCAGCACCCCCAGTCCAATCCCCCACAGACCGAACTGTTGGCATAAAAGGTCCAGGTAGATTACGACGCGGTCAGGGATGGCAACGAGGGGAAAGGCGAATCTGAACTGCGGGAAAGCCCCCATCGTATAAGCATAGATGCCACGCAGAGTTGTGGGAGCGTTGGCGCGCATCACGCGGTCGGTGAGAGTGCTGGCCTTGTAGGGCAGCCACAGAAACTGGAGCAGGCCGAGGAAAAACCCACTCCCCGCGCTGAACCAGGCAACCGGACTGAACGCGGTGCGCCAACTGACCAGCAATATGAAGAGCGCGAAGGCCGGCGCAAAGCCCAGGTTCGATAAATGGGTGCCCTGACTGAGGCCGAAACATAGGCCAAAACCGAAAAGCAACGGCAACGACTTCCACGAGGGCAGAAAGGCGCGCCACCATGGTTGACCCTCTGGTCGGCTTTTCCTGTCTCGCTCCTCTACCCATGCCCACCAGAGGAGGATGAGCACCGTCAGCGTCATCATAAAGATGTTGGGCGCGTAGACCTCGGCGATGCCGGTCTGGGACCAAAAGGTGAGGGAGAAGGCGAAGAGGAACGCGGCGCAGGCAGAGGCCAGACGGGAGGAGGTTCGATGTCCAACATCCGATGTCCAAAGTCCAAAGTTCAAAGTCAGGAGGCGGAGGATAGCATAGAGCAAGGCCACGCCGGCGGCGCCGAGGGTGGCGCTCATCAGGTTCACGCGGTGGGCCACGTCGCCGATGGGAATGAAGGTGAACAGTTTGCCCAGCCAGGTGTAAAGCGGGTAGCCGGTGGAATGGGCCAGGCCGAGGATATAACACACGGTCGCCAACTCGTTGCCGTCGGGGCTTTTGTAGGAGAGGCTGGGGGTCAGCGTGCTGTTGTAGACCGCCAGGCAGATGACAAAGATGGCACAGGCGATCAAGATATCGGGCCAATAGCGGCAAAGTTGCTCTCTCATATCAATTCTAACGCGGCGTGCTCTCCGATGGTGCTGTGATCATACTCCAGGCCGATTGTAGGAGATTTAGAGCCGTGTAAAAGGGTCGTAAAACGGGGACGCGCGGATGCAAAGTACAAGGCTGGGCTTGAGGTGTTGCACACCAGGGGCGGCGAAGGAGCATAGCCAGGCTGACATCACCAGTACTCGATGAACTTTGCGCAGGTTGAGCCACAAGAAACCTTTGCAAGGTTAGATCATCAACGTCTGCATTTCCTCCAACGCCATCGGCTCTACCGTCAGCAACTCAACCAGCCCGCCATCGCGGCGCACCTCGACGCGCACTGCCGGTTCTCCCCTGCCATCGGAATAGCCCGCGGTGATCCGCGCTGCGTTGATGAGAACACCGATCTCTCCCCGCGCTGGCTCGCCCGGCACCAGCGTCGTCGGGCCGGGGTGGTCCACTGTCGTGAGCAGAATCCCCCCTACGCCGCAGGTCTCCAGGTATTCGTTCTCCCGCTCGCGGCGTCCGACGATTATCTTGCGTCCGGAAGATAGACGCAGGTGCCGTCCCAGCGCCAGGAGGCGCGTTTGCTCGCGGGTCAGCGCTTTGGGTCCCTCGTGAGCCAGAAAGTCGCGCAGGCGACGGGAGTAAGTCTGGTCAATCAGGTAGCAACAACCACCGGAGGGTTGCGCGTATTCGGTGATACCCAATCGCTCCGCCAGCGCGATCTGCGCCTTGCGGCCCTTGCCACTGATGGCGTACAGCTTCTCCCGATCCACCCAGCCCCGCTGCTCCGGCACGGTTGGCTTGAGC
>JAUXFI010000155.1 GCA_030620125.1 Anaerolineae bacterium | reverse complement strand
GCAGCACCGAATCAGCAGCCAACATTGTGATATACTCATCGCCAATCGGGCTAACATGCAGTAAATGAGTTACGCGCAATCCAAAGCCGGCCAACAGAATCACGCCCAGGCCCACAAAGGTTGCTTGCTTCTCACTCATATAAGTCTTTCTCCGTTCCCATCATCACTCGACCTCGAAGACGGCGTAGTCTCCCCCCTCGTACACCGGCCGCAAGTAGAACGCTAGGTGCGGGTTGAACGCACCCATCGTCCGCTCCGCCGGCCCCCAGAAGACATAGTCCACGCCATACCGTGCCAACAATTGCCGTCTCCAGGCGTCGTCCGTCGTCGCGTCGAAGAATTGCTCTACCTGCGCTTCCTTTTCCTCGGCGTTGACCGTCTCCAGCCCGTGGCCCAGGAACACCCGCGCCCCCACTCGCGCCGGCAGATAGTTGCCGGTGTCGTATGCCGTCAGAACCACGTCGTCGGGCTGGACTTGCCCGGCCAGCCAGTCCAACGCGGCCACTTCGCCAGCGTCACGGAAGACGAGCGGAGGGCGAGCAAGCATCCAGGCACCGCTGCCAGCCAGAAAGACGAGGCTGGTTGCAGCCATAGTCGCCAGCAGGGCCACGACCAACCAACGCCGTCCAGCCCCCCACAATCGCGCCCCCCCCCACGCCGCCAGCAGGCATAGCGGCACCTGCACCCCTGCCACCAACCGCCGCTGCAGATTGAACGGCAGATAGACCAGGAACGGCGTCACCCCCACCCACGCCAGCGCCAGCCACCCCAGTTCCTCCTCCCGCCAGGCATCCCTCGCGGCGAAGGCCGCCAACACCAGCGGCACCCCATACGCCGCCAGGTAGTGCAACGGAGGTGGTGACAGGATCCGATTCTGCGCCGCCCAGGTCGCATACACTGGCTCGGTGATGAAAACCCACGCGCTGTAGGCCACGACCGGCGCGGATACGAACACCGCCGCCCCCGCCGCCAGCCCCTCCCGCCACAGCACCCGCCGCTCTCGAAACCCCAACACCAGCCACGCCGCCCCCATCACCGCCCACGCCACCGCCACGTAGAAGGGAATGATGAGGCCCATCACCAACCAGCATATCCCTGCTGTTGCCGCGTGAAACGTGGAACGTGAAACGTGAAACGTAATGCGTAAAACGTAATGCGTAAAACGTAATGCGTGGCTTGGACTTTGGACTTTGGACCTCGGACTTGGCCCCCAGGCCCTCAACAAGAACAGAACCCCCCACAACAGCAGCGATTGTGCCAGCGCGATGTGCGGGAAGCCGTAGAGCGCCAGGAAAGCAAAGCCCTCCGCCAGGTAAAAATCCAGCGGGATGCTGCCCAGCCAGTCATACTGCCCCACTGCCGCCAGCAGCCAGCCCAGCCCCCCGCCCAGGGTCACCATCAGCCAGGCCAGACGCCGCACCGCTACCCGCTCCGTGAATTCCGCCAGGAAACGATACACCGTCAGCAGCAACCCCAGCCCAAAGACCACCCGCGCGCCGTGGTAGACCCAGACCATTCGGGCTGTCAGGTCAGCCCCGGGCAGGACAACGGCCAGTTTCCCTAGCAGAAGGTAGAAAAGGTAGAAAAGCGCAGCAGAATGAGTCTCCGGTGTGTAGGCAATGTGGAACAGCCAGGCTCCCCCCGCCCCCTGCCGCATCTTTGCCAGGTAGGAAAAGGCATCGTCAACGATAAAGTTAAAGCCGCTGAACACGCGCTCCGGCGTCTGGCAGCCCCAGGCCACCGCGTAGGGAATGCTGACAATCAACAAGACAACCACCGACGCCATGCATACCCAGCGCCACTCGGACGACCCAACCAACAAACCGTCCTGTGTGGAAAGAGACTGCCTCACCTACGGCCTCCAGCCCCACTCAAAACATACTGCGGAGAAGACAACTCCCCCGACTTGTCACTTGCCTCAAAGCTCGTATAATCGGCACAATGAATTCGATGACTTTGACGAACAAATCATCGGGCACGATGAACGCCGAGCGCATCCTGATCGCTGCCCTGCTCCTGCTGGCGCTCTCTGCGCGGCTCATCCCCGGAGAACGCATCGTTGACGACGCCTACATCACCTTCCGTTACGCCCGCAATCTCGTCGAAGGCGCTGGCTTCGTTTACAACCCTGGCGAGCGCGTGCTGGGCACGACCACGCCGCTCTACACGTCGCTAATGGCCGGACTGGCGCTGGCGACCGGCTCCCGCGACTTTCCCGCTCTGGCGCTGGCAGTCAACGCGCTGACCGGGGCAGTCTCCGTCGGGCTGCTCTACACTCTGGGCAAACGATTCGCCGGTCACAGGGCCCCCGCCGCCGCAGCCGCCCTCCTCTGGGCCGTGGCCCCCTACAGCGTCACCTTCGCCGTGGGCGGGATGGAGACCGACCTGACGGTCGCGTTGCTCCTCGCCGCCGCCTACGCTCACCTGACCGGCCACCCCCGCGCAATGGCCGCACTCTCAGCGCTGGCGCTCCTGGCCCGGCCGGATACCGCCATCCTGCTGGGATTGCTGTGGCTGGACCTGACCCTGGCACGGCGGCGGACTCCCTGGCAAGAAGGGCTAATCGCGCTCGCTATCCTGGCTCCCTGGTTGATCTTTGGTACGCTCTACTTTGGCAGCCCCCTCACCGGTTCTGTCGCCGCCAAGTCCGTCACCTACCGCCTGCATCCAACCGAGGGCCTGGTGCGGCTGATCCAGCACTACAGCACGCCCTTCTTCGAAGACACCCTCCTCGGCCCTCCCTGGCGACTGATCGGCTTCATAGTCTACCTGCTGCTGTGCGGGCTGGGCGGGCTGCGGGCGATCCGGCGCAACCGCCGCGCCTGGCCGCTGCTGGCCTACCCCTATCTCTACCTGGCCGTCTTCGCCGTCGCCAACCCGCTCATCTTCCGCTGGTACCTCTCCCCCCCGCTCCCGTTCTACTTCCTGCTCATCGCCAGCGGCGTCTGGACACTGATTCGGGATATTGGTGGGCTGGTAAAGTGGGAAACTGGCGAGCAATCTACCAATCTACCAATTTACCAATTTACCAATTTACTATTCGCCCTACTCACCGCCGCCGCCCTCGCCCTCACACTCAACGCCTGGGACCTACATCCAGACCACGGCCCCGACCGGCCCGCGCCGGAGATGGCCTGGTTCAAACTGGAATTGCTCTACGCCCAGGCCGCCGACGTGGTGAACGCACACGCCCAACCCGGCGACACCCTCTGCGCCGGGGACATCGGGAGGCTGGGCTACCGCACCGGCCTGCACATCCTCGACACAGTCGGGTTGGTGACGCCCGAAGCCACGCGCCACTACCCGGCCGACCCCGCCATCTACGTCATCAACTACGCCATCCCTGCCGACCTGGTGCTGGCCCTCGATCCCGACTACATCGTCATCCTCGAAGTCTACGGGCGGCGGGGGTTGCTGCCCGACCCACGCTTCCAAGCCCAGTACCAACTGCTGGAAAAGATCGAGACCGACATCTACGGGTCGGATGGGATGCTGATCTTTACGCGGACAACGCGCGAAGGATAAGAGACGATTGCGCAGCCCGCCTCACCTGTAATTCCTCAGCACCAGCGGAAGGTAAACGTAGCGCTGATAATCCAACGCCGTCGTCATATCTGTGGCCGTGTCTCTGCCGGTGGTCTGGCCCACAGCCGTGACGACCGTGGTGTCCACCGTCCCTTCGGTGGCATCGCTTCCCACCGTGACGGTGACGACTACCGCCGCTTGCGCCCCGGCCGCCAGGTGCACCGAGTCAGGAGCCACGCTCACCTGCCACCCTTCCGACGAACTGGCCGACAGGTCAATAGACTGGCCGGCGTTGGCCAGGTTGACCAGCGTGTGCTGGTAGACCACCTGCTCTCCCGGCTCGCCGCTGCCCGCGCGGTCCGGCTCCAGGCTCACGCTGCCGACCAGTCCCACCAGCGTGCTCACCGGCAAACCGGTAGCGCTCACGCCCTGGGCAGAGGAGACACCGTAGGTCTGGTTGACGATGTAAGTATTGTACTCCACGCCCTGTCCCACCCGCACGGTGAACGTGAACTGAGCCTGCCCGCCGGCCGGGAGCGACGCCAGCACCCAGGTAACCACGCCACTTCCACTGTTGTAGTCACACGAATCGCCGCCGCTGCAAGCCTGATATTCCGTGTCCGCTGGCACCGTATCGCTGATGAGCAGATTCAGCGCCTCACCCTGACCGGTATTAAAGACAGTCAGCGTGTAGGTCAGCAACCCGCCGGGGAACACCGCCGACGGATAGGCCCCCTTGCTGATGCTCAGGACGGGCCGCCGCACGGTCGTGGTGGCGGAATCGCTATTGTCCGCCGTATCTTGCTCCGCAGTATCTGAGGTGATGCCGGCGACGTTGGTCAGCAGCGCCCCATCCGGCGCGTCCAGCGCGATGCTCCCGGTGATCCATAAGGCGCCGCCCTCGCCCCGCCCCAACGTACCCAGCATCCAGGTGACGGTCTGACCCACGTGTTCCACCGTCGCCGGAGCGGAGGTAGCCGAGATGACGTCGGTCAGCAGCGCCGGCAACGTGTCGGTGATGCGCACGTTCTCTGCCCGCACCACGCCGTCGTTGGCGTAGACAATCGTGTAGGTGACCACCTGGCCGGGGGCACGCACCGCCGGGCCGCGTTCCTTGCCGATAACCAGGTCAGGGTAGCCGGTGGTGGCCGTGGCCTGATCAGTGTCCGTGTAGACCCGTTCCTCGCCCAGCGCGCCGGGCCGCGAGGTGCCCCGCACTCCCACCTCGTTGAGCAGCGCCTGGTTCGCGCCGACGTCACCCTCCACCTGCGCCGTGATGGTGAAGACCCGCTGCTGAAGTGCTCCCACGCTCGTCGCTGTCCAAACCACGACCTGCCCGTCCCGGCTATACCCCGCAGTACCGCCCTGGAAAATCAACCCGGCCGGCAATGTGTCCGTCACCACCACATCGTACAGAGTGCTCATGCCGGTGTTGGTCAGTACCACTGTGACGATGACCGTGTCCAGCGAACCCAGGCCGCTGTCCGGCGACATCCCCTTGGTGACCACTACGCCCGGCTCGACCAGCGTGGCCGTGTGGG
>JAUXFI010000192.1 GCA_030620125.1 Anaerolineae bacterium | reverse complement strand
TTGATCTCTGGCGGCAGGGCCAGTTCCTCGAAGGGCACGGAGTAGTCGGCCTGGGCGATGGTGGGGATGTACTGCATCAACACGTCGCTAAAGTATTCCGAGGCGTCGCGGGGCAACTCGCTGGGCAGGATGTCCACCGCCAGCACCACGGGGCCGCGTGCCCCTTCGAACCCGTCAATAGCGCGATCCTCGCCAGGATCGTAGACGTAGACCGGGTCGCCAGGCTCGGTACACTTGACCGTACACTCGATAGCCCCCTCGACGTCGCAACTGACGTCGCCGATGACGCGCAGGCGCGGCGGCTCCGTTCCCCCATACAGGCGTTTCAGGTCAGCCTTTGTCACCAGCCGGGGATACTTTGCTTCCCAGTAGACGCAGTTGACCAGCAAGGTCAGGTGGGGCAGGTAGGCGTTGAACACGGAACGGTATTTTTCGGGATGGTCGTAATAGTCCTGCAGTTCGAAGTGGTCCTCCGGGGAGACAGGCTCGACCATGTGCTCCTCCTTGGACACCACTTTGTAGAGGGCGTTTCGGTCGTAGCCGGTACCCTGGACCACGGCAGCGACCTCGCAAGGCTCAATCTCCCGCACCGGAAGGAGTTCGATGATCTCGTTGGCTCCACGGAAGACGTTCCCGTATCCGGCGAAACCGCATAAGATGGGAGCGATTGGTTCCGGCAGCCCCTCCCGCGCGATGCGCTCCCCGACCGACGCTACCGCCGCCTTCGCCTCGGCCAGGTTGTGGTAATGACGGGTCTGGCGCAAGTCGCTGAAGGGATTGGGGATGCCCTCCCAGTTCAGTCGCTGCCCCAGGGCCCACAGCGTATCAATCATTCCCGCCAGCCCGGCGTGACGGCCGAAAAAGATCAGCCGCCGGCCCTGCTCGTCGGTCGCTTTTTCGTAATCAATCAACTGGCAGCCCAGTTCCAGCATACGCTTGAGCATAGGCATGTTGTGAGGCTGGCCTTTGATGACGTGGGCGAAGAAGACGTAGGTGTGACGTGGCTGGAAGAAGTGGACAGGGATCTCTTTGATGGCAAAGACGACCTGGCAAGGGGAGAGATCCTCCTCGACCCGAACGCCAACCTGCGCGAACTCTTCTTCTCGGAAGACGCGAATGTCCGACGGTTGCACCCAGACTGCGAGGTCGTGCTCCTCCTGCAGTTGACGCGCGTGTTCCGGGATGATGGGCACGCGCCGCTCTCACAAATTTTTGTTCTCACGGCGAATGCCGATACGTATGCTCATTTTCCCCTCCGTTACAAGGATACAAGTAGACAAGGCCCTTGTGTACTTATCTACTTGTGTACTTGTGCACGACGCACCCTCCGGCCCATTACACTATTCCTCCGGGGCCAGCCCCACGGCGCGGGCGAAAGCGCCGTGGGCCACCGCGTCGAGCCAGCCCTGGAGCCAGAGGCGCGCTCCCGGATGTACCACCTGGGCCAGGGCGAAGATAAAGTCGCGGTGGTGGCGGAAGCGGGTCATCTCGTCCTCATCATCCGGCGCGATCACCTGCTCCATAGTACGGATCATCACAGTGACGTTCTGCTCCGGCTGGCTCAACCAATCCAGGGCCACGTTCTGGTAGGGGAAGGCTTCGATTTGAGCCAGCAGCGATTCTACGTTCACCCCATTATCGTACAGTCCGACCGCCAGAGAGAGAGCTTCGTCGTAGGTGACGCGGCGGTAGCGGAGGCCGAAGAGCGAGAGTTCAGGGCAATCCACGTGCTCCGTTAGTATCGGGGCGGCGTGGTGCAGCGCGGGATCGAGCCAGGGCTGGCGCGCCCGGGTGATGAACTCCTCCGGCGATACCTCGGCGTCTTCAATTGGTGGGGGTTCGTAGAATGGCGCGGCGGGCTGTGTTTCCTGCTCTGCCCGTTCGGCTTTCCACTGCTCAAGGACGGCATCCTCCTCGGCCCAGCGTTCGTCCCAGCCTTCGGGATCGTAGATGGAAATCAGAGGGCAGCCGCCGTCGTCGTAGTGCCAATGCCAACCGTGTTCCTCGCCGGCCTCAATGGCCGCCTTGACCTCCCGGTACTCGGCCTGGCAGATGGGGCAGTCGTCGTCAAAGAACTCGGCCAGGCGGTCGGGATGGATAGGGTTGGGCTTTCCCTCGGTAAGTCTCTTTGCGGCACCCCGTCTGCCAACGGCTAACGATTGTCGTGATGTTATGCGCCGCCAGGGGTGAGTCTCCTCACTTGCCCCAATCGACAGCTTGTGCTACATTTAGGCCTGTGACACATTATGATCAAATGGAGGAAAAATGTCAAACAAGGCTGAATTGCGAGTTCGAGCAGAGTCCCTAAAAGACTTTTGCGTGCAGGTATTCGATAGGATGGGTCTCTTGGAGGAGGACGCCCGCATCATAGCAGATGTGCTGGTGGCGGCTGACCTGCGGGGGATTGACAGCCACGGCGTGGCCCGCCTGCGCCGCTACGTCAACGGGCTGCGGGATGGCATGATGATCGCCCAGCCTGACGTGCGGGTGGTTACAGAGACCCCCACCACGGCGCTGATTGACGCAGGAGCCGGGCTGGGCCAGCCGGTCTCTTACCGGGCGATGGAGAGGGCTATCCAGAAAGCGCGAGATTTGGGAGCCGGCTTTGTGACGGTGCGCAACTCTAACCACTACGGCATCGCCGGCTACTATGCCATGATGGCCCTGGAGCACGATTGCATCGGCATCTCGATGACCAACGCCGCCGTGCTGGTGGTGCCGACCTTTGGGCGAGACGCGATGCTGGGCACCAATCCTATCGCCGTGGCAGCGCCGGCGGGCGAGGAGCTGCCCTTCGTGCTGGATATGGCCACCAGTACCGTGCCACGCGGCAAACTAGAGGTGTATAACCGGTTGGAGAAGCCCATTCCCCTGGGCTGGGCTACCGACGAGACCGGCACGCCCACGACCGAGACCGGGCGAGTGCTGGAGAACTTTCAGCAGCGGGCTGGCGGAGGACTGCTGCCGCTGGGCGGAGCCGGGGAACTCTTGCGTGGGTACAAGGGGTACGGCCTGTCGCTGTGGGTGGACGTCTTCTGCGCCATTCTCTCCGGCGCGGCATACGCCGACACGGTCTATCCCAAGACCCCCGACGGGAAGCCCCTGCCCTCCAAGATCGGCCACTTTTTCGGCGCGTGGCGGGTAGACGGGTTCCGGCCCGTGGACGAGTTCAAAGCGACGATGGACGACCTGCAGCGGCGGCTGAAAGAGACCCCCAAGGCGGAGGGGGAGGCCCGCATCTATGTCCACGGCGAGAAAGAGTACGAGGAGGCGGAGCGCCGCTCCCGCGACGGCATCCCGCTCAACCCGAAGGTGGCGGCGGATTTGCGGGCGGTTGCGCAGGAAGTGGGAGTGGAGTATGATCTGGAGTAGTTTCAGATCGAATACCTAAAGCGCTCTCCGTTCAAGGGATCGAAGCTGCGCGAGGCTGGTCCAATCTGGCATGTTGATGAACCTGGAACCTGAAACCATGAAACCTGAAACTGCAAAGTATCGAGTCCCGTACAGCAAGTCAACCATCGAATTCGACCTTCCGCCGACTATGCGCGGTGCCGTAGTCGTGTCCAAGCCGGCGGAGCCGCTGACCGACGTGGAAGGAGCCATTGCCGAGGCGCTGGCCCAGCCCACCGGTTCGTCACCCTTGCGGGAACTGGCCCTCCCCGGCGACCAGGTGTGCATCGTCTTTACCGACGTCACCCGTGCCAGCCCTGACCACCTGCTCGTGCCCGCCCTGCTGCGGGAACTGGCGGCGGCCGGGGTGCGCGACGAGGACGTCACGCTCCTCTGTGGCATCGGCATGCACCGGCCCTCGACGACTGAGGAAAAGATCGCCAAACTGGGGGCGGAGACGGTGGCCCGCTACCGCGTCATTGACAACGAGCCGCAGAACCCCGACGCGCTGGTGGACCTGGGTCTCACCCCCGGTGGGGTGCCGGTCTCGACCCACCGGGCGGCGGTGGAGGCGGATCTGCTGATCGGTACCGGGCTGGTGGAGCCGCACCAGTACGCCGGTTATTCTGGCGGGCGCAAGACGGTGGCGGTGGGCGCGGCGGGAGAGCCGCTCATTGCCCACACCCACGGTCCGGCCTTTGTGGACCACCCCGGCACGCGGCTGGGACGCATCGCGGGCAACCCTTTCCACGAGGCCATCACCGAGGC
>JAUXFI010000173.1 GCA_030620125.1 Anaerolineae bacterium | reverse complement strand
TGAAAACGTGCGTCTTGACTGTCGGCAACTGGATGATGTTGCGCCCGATGAGAAACTCGGGGATGTATACTCCCTCAGGGTAGACCTGGTCTAGTACCAGGAAAGGCTGTTTAGGCTCGTAGCGCACCCAGTTGTACTGTGGCTCGAAGAGGTGGACATTGCGCAGACCGCATTTTTCGACGACGTATTTGTGCTTGTTGTTCGTCTCGCCCACGTGGGCGTCCACGACGACGGTGTCGTTGTGGCCCGCGATGAGGTTCTGGTAGCCCGCGGCCTGCAGCGCCCGGATCACCCCCTCCAGTTGCCACGGGGCGGTCGAGCAGGCTGGGTACCAGGTTTGCCAGGAGATGTTGATCTTGAGGATGGTCTCTTTATCCTGGGGCAGAGCTTTCCGGAACCCCGCCAGTTCCATCAGGCGGGCATAGTCCTCTAGCACTGTCTCCGGGTGGGTTCTGAGGATGGCTACCTTGCCCCGGCCGGGGAATTCTTTGCTCATTGTTCCTCCCGTGGATAGCAAATATTGGTGGAGTATACTCCATTTCTGGAAACTGTCCAATGCCGCGACGCCAGCAGGGGAAGGAGCAGCGGCAGGCCAAACTGCCAGGGGACGGTGAGAACGTGCATAACAAGCCAATCCGCCCTGGGGAGCAGGTAGCCGTTGAACAGCCAGCGCCAGGCCAGGTAGAACATCAGGATGGAGAGTTCCGATGTCAGGCAGAGGAGAAAGGTACGCAGGCGCGTGCGAGGTGTGAGGTACAGCGCTGCCAGCGGGACCAGCCAGAGGGGATACCAGATGCGGTAGCTGGTGGCCGTGAGCAGGTAGACAAAAATGACCAGAAAGCCGGCTTCCGCCAGGCGCATACGGCGTCGCCACAGTCGCGCCAGCGTCCAGAGGTACAGGGCGGCAAAGATGACCCGCCCTGCCGCGCGGGGGATGTCCAGCGCCAGCCGGTTGGGGATGAACTTGCACAGGATCATGCGCAGGAGCGCGGCGATGGTGTAGGTGTAGCGGTGTGAGAGTTCGTCGAGCACGCCCGCCAGGCTTGTCCACGGCGGCCAGAAAGGGAGGTAGGCCAGCAGCACCAACCCCAGCGCGAGCGCGCCCGCGCCTATCAGTACCCCCAGCCGGCGCTGCCATCCCCGTTGGCCGCGCAGGATGGCGACCATCAACAACGGGGCTAAGAGTGCCGCCGACGCCTTGGTCAGCACCGCCAGCGTGAGCGCCGCCACTGCCAGCGCCCACAACCGCTGCCGTTCCCAGAGCAAAAGCGCCAGCAGCACCCAGACGAGCATCAACAGGTCATTGTGGCCGTTGCCCAGCCCCTCCAGCAACACCAGCGGGTTCCAGGCGAAAAGTAACAGCGCGTGTCCATCTCCGCGCGTCCCCCAGGCCAACAGGCCCAGGCAGGCCAGGTAGGCCAGCAGCGCCACTCCTTTGTAGGCCAACGCGCCGCTCACCGCGTCGCGAGGTCCCAGCCAGGCGATCCCCTCGGCCGGCAGTTCCCAGGCCGGGCCGTAGGGCGAGAGGATGCTGGCCCACTCGCCCGCGAAGGGGAGCAGAGGGTCGTCGGGGAACTGGTCGGGGCTGGCAGTCATCGGGTTTGCGCCGTGGACGACACGCACGCGGGCGCGCAGGACGTACTGGAACAGGTCTGTCGCGGTGACCGGATAGAGCCACACGAGGGTGAGGCCAAACAGCAGCCCGAAGACGAGGATCAGCCGCAGCGGGACGCGCACCTGTTGTACAAAACGCAGCGCCGCCCAGAACAGCCCGAACAGCGCGATCAGTCCCAGGGTGTAGACGTAGGCGGCCCAGGGGCGCGCGCGAGAAAGTTGTTCCAGATCAAAAGGACGGCCAGCGCGACCGTAGACGGTCAGGGGATAGAGAATGGTATAGGCCAGGTAGATGGCCTCACTGGCCGCGCCGAGCAGGGCCAGTACCAGGTAGGGGTGTTGTTGGCGGAGTTTCTGTATCACGGCCACATTATACCATTTCAGCGGCCTGCGAACAAAATGCAGCCGGCCTAATGTTGTCCTCTCGCCCGCTCTGTGTTATTATACCGCTATGTCACGCAAACACTGTATTCTGATCTGTTGTATCCTGCCATGTCTTTCTTTGGCGCTCCTGGCGGCCTGCACACTGGCCCCACCTCCTGCGACGCCCACTCCCACACCTACGCTCACTCCATCTCCCACACCGACCCCTTCCCCGACCCCGACGGCTACGCCTATCCCGCCACTGGCGCTGACTATCCGCTGGCCCGAGCAAGTCTCGGCCGTGCAGCCGGTGCGGGTCGAGGTGGAACTGGTACCGCCGCCGGGCGTCGGTGCGACAGCAATGGTCAACGCCGTCGTGCTGGACCCCAAAGGGACACGCTACTGGCTGTCCGATCTGACGCCGCAAGGGGGCAACCTGTACGCGAGCGAGGAACCGCTGCGCCTACCGCTCGACCCGCCGGAGGGGGACTGGCAGTTGTCGGTGGGCATACGATCCACGCTGGACGTCGAGGGGGAGCAGGTATTGGTTTTCCAGCCAGCCCCTATCCATTTCCGCGACCTGACGGATGACCTGCCCGCTGGGGTGGACGTGCGAGTGCCCCAGGACTTGGCGGAGATGTCGGCTTATGGGGACCAGTGGGCCGGAGGGCGCGTGTGGCGCTACGGCGACGGCGAGTTGTCGCTGTGGTGGGCTCCCGGCCCAATTGAGCCTTTGCTGCTCAACAACGCAATCGTGATGCTGGAGACGACTCACAACCCGGATGCGCCGCCTCGCGAGCTGGACGTCGAGGAGATGGAGTGGGAGGGGCATACGGCGTTTCTTTTCCTCGAAGAGTGGCCCGGCGCAGAGGGCAGCCCAGCCAAGGCGCTGGTGGTACAGGGGCCTGACTATTGGCTGTACGTGCTGCGGGTGCGGGCATTGGGTGGTGAAGAGATTCCGCTGCTCCTGCGCCAGGTGTGGGAGACATTCACTTTCGCCGAGGGGTGATAGCTACGCCAAACGCACGTGAAAACTGGAACGTAATGCGTAATGCGTAATTAAAAAATGCTGATCGGCGTGCCAACCCGGTGGTCGCTCTGGATAAAGTCGTCCTCGTAGCCGCCGATGGGATAGGCCCAGCGATAAATCCAGCGCGCCACGTCGCAAGAGACGTTCAGGCAGCCGTGACTGCGCCGTATGCCAAAGTCGTTGTGCCAATAGGTGCCGTGAATGGCCGTGCCGCTCAGATCGAAGAAGGTGTTCCAGGGGATGCCCGGCAGGTCAAAGATCCCTCCCGCCGTGGGTGGCCCGTCTGGATAAGGCCGGTTGCTCATGTGGCGCGAGGGCTGTTTGAGCAGCACACACGTCTCCCCCGTGTGCGTGTTCAAGTCCACCACTGTGCCATCCTCCAACTTTATCCCCCCTCCCACACCGGATGCGACGAGGGTGGTAAACGCGATCCGCTGCCCCTCGTAGCAGGTTAGCAACTGCTTGCTCAGGTCCACCTCAATACGCTTCTCACCGGCGAAGGGGTTGATGGGGGACATCTCGGAGCGAGGGATGCGGCGCAGGTCACGCGCCAATACCCACTGGTGAGTCGGGCTCGTCGGCGGAAACTCGTCAAAGACCTTGTACCAGCCGGTGCCCTCCTCATCCTCGTAGGCCTCCACGACGTGGTAGACGGTGCCGCCGTAGAAGCGGTAGACCTTCCCAGCCTGGGGGTGTGGCCCGCTGCGGGCCTCGGTGAAGACCTGGGAGACCTCGCCCCAGAAGCCCCATGCGCCTACGTTGCGGATGAAGGGCTGTGGGGAATAGACGCGCACCGGAAGAACCCAGGCGGAGTGGACGTAGCCCAGGAGGGTCTCGTACCACAGGTCGTTGTGGGCGCTGAAGGGGGCACGCGTCTCACCGGTGATGAGGAAGGACTGGTCGCGACGGAGAGTGGTCAGCCGTGTGGCGGCGGTGGAGGGCTCGTCGTAGAAGGTGAGCGTGTGAATCGCCCGGCCCATCCGGGCCCAGGTGTTGGCGGCCTCGTCTTCTTCCCCGGGTTCCGGTGGAATGGGGTAGCGAGCACGGGCGTGGAAGGTGGGCGCGAGCGCCGCTGCCGCGGTGGTCGCGGCGATCAGTTTGAGCATACGGCGGCGCGTGATTCTGTAGGACATAGATTCCCTCTGCGACAGGGATTATAGCACACGTGGCCCACCCGCGCCAGAGCATACCGGCAGACCGGATACACAGCGTGATTGCTACCCCTTAACTACTTTGACAGTATTACATTTGGCGCAACACTACAGCGAATTTGGAAAAAAACGAATCGGAGCATATCATTTGGCCGAGTTCATGGCAAGGCCAGTCACTGTCACTGCGGGCCGTGGGAAAAATTCGTTCCTTTCCCCATGGGAAGAACTACCCGACTTTTTGTTGGTACTGCGAGATGTCTCAAGATCAACTCCCTCTTCCAGCAACAACTGGTCTAGACCGTCAAGCAACTCCTCAATCCTCACAACTAGACTTTGATCCGCCAAGCATACCGCACGTAACACCCCCTCCAC